>NZ_JBJJBV010000276.1:0-16349 GCF_045446735.1 Nocardiopsis protaetiae | reverse complement strand
CCGCGCCCGGTCTTTCGTCTGTAGGCTCGTCCCCGTGTGGGGACGGTGGAGGAAGAAGGACATGGCGGAGACCGAGCGCTGGCTGGTCGTCGGGCTGGGCAACCCCGGGCCCAAGTACGCCGGGAACCGGCACAACGCGGGCTTCATGGTGGTGGACGCGCTGGCGGGCGGCGAGCGTTGGAAGGCGCACAAGGCGCACGCCGAGGTGGTGGAGACCCGCCTGGACGGCGTCGCGGTGGTGCTGGCCAAGCCGCGCACCTACATGAACCTGTCGGGCGGGCCGGTGTCGGCGCTGGCCAAGTTCTACAAGGTGCCGCCGGAGCGGATCGTCGTCGTGCACGACGAGATGGACATCGACTTCGGCGCCCTCAAGCTCAAGAAGGGCGGCGGCTCGGGCGGCCACAACGGGCTCAAGTCCACCACGGCCTCCCTGGGCGGGCCCGGCTACCTGCGGGTCCGGTTCGGCGTGGGCCGCCCGCCGGGGCGCATGGACCCGGCGGTGTACGTGCTGCGCGACTTCTCCTCGACCGAACGCGGCGAGCTCGACCTCAACATCGACCGAGCCGCCGACGCCGTCCGCACGGTCCTGACCGACGGCCTCGAACGCGCCCAGAACATCTACCACACGGCGGCCTGAGCCGGGCCCGGCTTTCCCACGCTTTGAGGGCCAAGACCCCGCCCGGGGGGCTGCCCACCGGGCGGGGTCTTGGCGTTGGGGGTCGCTGCGGGCGGCCCCCTTTTTTGTGCCTTTGGGCCGGCCGGCAGGTGGGTCCACGCATGTTCTGTTAACGCTGTGGGTGGTGAAGGTCGCCTGTTCGGGGCCCCGGCACAGCTCGGAGGAAAGGATCGGTTCCTCCGGCTCCGGGGGGTTGGCGGAGGAGTCACCTCGGTTCCCGGACCCGTGGGGGTGAGGGCTGCGGGTACCGGGACCTTCGCCCCAGGGGGTTGCCCACCTTTCCCGGGGGCCTCAGCCCCAGCCCGGCCACCCGCCCGGGGCCTTCGCCATAGGGGGTTGCCCACCCGACCGGGGGCCTCAGCCCCAACCCGGACACCTTCCTGATCACCCCCGCCGCAGGGGGTGACGGCGGCAGGAGGCCTCCGGCCCTGGCCCCAGAGGGTTTCCCGCCTGCCCGGGGCCTCAGCCCCAGCCCCATCCCTCTCTTGGAGTCCTCAGCCCCAGCCGGAGGGCGTCGCGCCTCCCCCGCCGCAGGGGGTGAGGGCGGCAGGAGGCCTCCGGCCCTGGCCCCGGGGGGTTACCCACCTTTCCTGGGGGCCTCAGCCCCAACCCGGACACCTTCCTGACCACCCCCGCCGCAGGGGGTGAGGGCCGCACGAGGCCTCCGGCCCCGGCCTCAGGGGGTTACCCACCTGACCTGGGGCCTCAGCCACAGCCCGGACACCTTCCTGGCCGCCCCCGCCGCGGGGGGTGACGGCGGCAGGAGGCCTCCGGCCCTGGCCCCAGGGGGTTTCGGTAGAGCGGGACGGGGCCCCGGCCGCAGGGGGTGAGACAGCAAGAGCAGGTTTCCAAGTGGCCAGCCATCTGCGGAGGGCGGTGTGCGGAGACCGCTCTCGGTCGCGTTGGTCTCCACGGGTCACCCCTTGGGAACGTACAGACCCGGGCTGGGCGCGGAGCCGTCCCCACGGTACGAGGCCCGGCAGACCAGCAGGTGTACGCGTTTCCTGCACGTCCGGGGTGGTGGGGGTGTTGCTTTTCCAGGGGACGGGTCGGGGCACAGCGCACATCCCCGGCCACACAGGTCCACGGAAAGACGCTCCGACTGTGAAGCCGCGGTTGCACAGACCTCGCTTGAAAGCCCGACCACCTGGTGTAGTAACCCCGGCCCCGATCGCCTTCCCCGCCGCAGGGGGTGAAACCCCGGCCCCGATTGCCTTCCCTGGACACAGGGGGTGATCGCGTGCACACTTTCGGTGGTGCCGGTGGCGGTCCCACCTCCCGAAACCCCCTGTCCCCCGGGCCCCAGGACAAGTACAACCGTCACCCGCCCGTGGCGAAGGCCCCGGTCCTTCTCCGATCTGGGGCTGATGCCGCGGATAACCTGCGGCCTGCACCCCCTGGAGTGCAGGTCGTGGTTCTTCCTCCCGACACCCCCTGTGTCTGGGGAGGGCACTGACGGCGGGGGTTACCCCGTCTGTGGTCGGGCTTTCAAGCGAGGTCTGTGCAACCGCGGCTTCACAGTCGGAGCGTCTTTCCGTGGACCTGTGTGGCCGGGGATGTGCGCTGTGCCCCGACCCGTCCCCGGAAAACACCCCCACCGCTCGGGACGTGAGTCCAACGCGTACGTCTTTTTGGTCTGCCGGGCCTCGTACCGTGGGGACGGCTCCGCGCCCAGCCCGGGTCTGTACGTTCCCAAGGGGTGACGGTGGAGACCAACGGCTCCGAGTCCGGTCTCCCGCACACCGCCCTCCGCAGATGGTTGCCGTTCTGGAAACCTGCTCTTGCTGTCTCACCCCCTGGGGCCGGGGTCCCGTCCCGCTCTACCGAAACCCCCTGGGGTGGGGGCGGGAAGCCTCCTGCTGCCGTCACCCCCTGCGGCGGGGGAGGCACAACGCCCTCCGGCTATGGCTAAGGCCCCGGGCAGGTGACCGGGCTGGGGCTGAGGCCCAGGTCAGGTGGGAAACCCCCCGGGGCCGGGGCCGGAGGCCTCCTACTGCCGTCACCCCCTGCGGCGGGGGAGGCACAACGCCCTCCGGCTGTGGCCAGGGCCCCGGGGAAGGTGGAAACCCCCCGGGGCCGGAGGCCTCCTACTACCTTCACCCCCTACGGCGAGGGAAGCCAGGGATCTGGCCGGGCTGGGGCCAAGGCCCCGGGCAGGTGGAAACCCCCTGGGATTGGGGCCGGAGGCTTCCTGCCGCCCTCACCCCCTGCGGCGGGGGCGGCAAGGAAGGTGGCCGGGCTGGGGCTGAGGCCCCCGGGAAAGGTGGGCAACCCCCTGCGGCGAGGGAGGCACAACGCCCTCCGGTTGTGGCTGGGGGCTCCAGGACGGGGGCAACCCCCTGGGGTCGGGGCGGGAGGCCTCGTGCGGCCGTCACCCCCTGGGGCGGGGGTGGCCAGGGACGTGACCGGTGGGCCTACATCGCCAAGCGGCGGGTGGAGCGGGCCCGGCGGGACCTGGAAGCGCTGGCGGAGGAGGTTCCCGACGACGCCTACGTCCGGTTGCTGCTGGCCGGTGCGCTGCGCCGGAGCGGGGAGCCGGAGGCTCTGGGCTGAGGGTTTTCGGCCGGGCCGTTATGGGGTCGGGTCACTACGCTCGGTGAGGCCGTTCGGTCTCGGGAGGGATACATTCCCGGGCCGAACGGCCCTTCTTTGTCGACAGCCAACAACGGAGAGCGACTTTTCCACTACTTTTGGTTACTGTCGGGGCGGTGTCCTGGCTTTCGGTCGATGACGTGAAGTGATGATTTTCGGACCAGCGTCGGTCCTGGGGGATACATGGTCGCGAGCAGTGCTGTGAAGGACGTCCGCGAGCGGGTGGCGGTAACGGCCCCGATGCCGGAGATCAGCTCCCTGCCCCTGCCGCCCCGACCATGGACGCGCTCCTACGTGGCCGGACTCCTGGTGCTCGACCTGGTCGCCGCCCTGGGCGCGGGCCTGATCGGCACCACCGCGCGCTTCCATGGTGCGCTGACCGCCGCCACCACCGTCCCCTACCTGTGGTTCTCCCTGGCCCTGCCGCCGCTGTGGTGCCTGTTCGTCTACCTGGCCGGCGGCTACGCCCGACGCTTCATCGGGGTGGGCACCGAGGAGTACCGGCGGGTCGCCGTGGCCGGCCTCACCCTGGCCGCCGGCGTCGCCATCGCCGCCTACGCGGTCAAGTTCGACCTCGCCCGCGGCTACGTCCTGGTCACCTTGCCGCTGGTGGTGCTCGCCACACTCGCGCTGCGCTACGCCCGGCGCAAAGCACTGCACCGCCGCCGCCGGTCCGGCGACTGTATGAACGGGGTCGTCGTGGTCGGCCACCGGATCGCCGCCGGCGAGCTCATCCGGCGCTTCCGCGACGAGATCTACCACGGCATGCGCGTGGTCGGCGTCTGCCTGCCCGAACACGAGGTGGCGGCGGGCGCCGCCGAGGTCGAGGACTGCCCGGTCCTGGGCTCCTTCGCCGGGGCCGCCGACGCCGCCGCCCTGGTCGGCGCCGACACCGTCGCGGTCCTGGCCTGCCCCGAGATGGACGGCGTCGAGCTGCGCCGCCTGGCCTGGCGGCTGGAGAAGTCCGACACCGAGCTCATCGTGGCCTCCGCCCTCATGGAGGTCGCCGGGCCGCGCACCACCATCCGCCCCGTCGCCGGGCTGCCCCTGCTGCACGTCGAGCACCCCGAGCTCGCCGGGGTGCGCCGGGTCCTCAAGGGGGTCTTCGACCGCGGGGCCGCCGCGCTGGCCCTGGTCCTGCTGTCGCCCCTGTTCCTGGTGCTCGCCGTGCTCATCCGCTGGGAGGACCGCGGACCGGTTTTCTTCACCCAGACGCGCGTAGGGCGGGGTGGCTCCGAGTTCCCCGTGTACAAGTTTCGTACCATGGTGGTCGGGGCCGAATCGCTGAAGGCGGCGCTGCGGTCCCACAACGAGCACGACGGTGTGCTGTTCAAGATGCGAAGGGACCCCAGGGTGACCCCGGTCGGGGCCTGGCTGCGCCGGTACTCGCTCGACGAGCTTCCCCAGCTCGTCAACGTGGTCCGGGGCGAGATGTCCCTGGTCGGTCCCCGGCCGCCGCTTCCGGAGGAGGTCGCCCGCTACGGGCACGACGTCCGCCGCAGGCTGGTGGTCAAACCGGGGCTGACGGGGCTGTGGCAGGTCAGCGGCCGCTCCGACCTCTCTTGGGAGGAATCGGTCCGCCTGGATCTGCGCTACGTGGAAAACTGGTCGCTGACGTTGGACATCCAGATCCTGTGGAAGACGTGGTCAGCGGTGATCCGTGGGGCGGGGGCGTACTGAACGGTGAAGAACATCCGAAACGATCATGAGGTGGCCCGCGACCTGGCGAGCGAGGCGGGGCAGCTGCTGCTGCGCCTGCGCGCCCGGCACGGTTTCGCCGAGCCCGACGTCCTGCGCACTCTGGGCGACCGCACCTCGCACGAGTTCCTGTTCTCCGCCCTGGGCCGGCTGCGCCCCAGCGACGCGGTGCTCTCCGAGGAGGGTGTGGACGACCCGGCCCGGCTGCGCGCCCGCCGGGTGTGGATCATCGACCCGCTGGACGGCACCCGCGAGTTCGCCGAGGCCGGGCGGGTCGACTGGGCGGTGCACGTGGCCCTGTGGGAGAACGGCGAGCTGGTCGCCGGGGCGGTCGCTCTGCCCGCCCAGGGCAGCACCCTGTCGACGGTGGACCCGCCGTGGCTGCCGGAGGAGCGCCCGTCGGGGCAGCGGCTGCGGATCACGGTGAGCCGTTCGCGCCCACCCGCGTTCGCGCAGCGCATGGCCACCCAGCTGGGCGCCGAGCTGGTCCCGATGGGGTCGGCGGGCGCCAAGATCTGCTCGGTGCTGCTGGGCATGGCCGACATCTACGTCCACGCCGGGGGCCAGTACGAGTGGGACACGGCCGCCCCGGTGGCGGTCGCCCAGGCCTCGGGCCTGCACGCCTCCCGGATCGACGGCTCCGCCCTGCGCTATAACGTAGCCGACCCGCTACTCCCCGATGTCCTTGTATGCCGATCGGAATTGTCGGGTATGTTGTTGGCTAGCATCCGCGACGGCGCGGACCTGGACAGCGCCGGTCCGCACGCGGGGGGCTAGACGAAAGGCCCTCCGCCGTCGGTCGAGCCGGTGCCCCCAGCGGTATCTCTAAGGCGGATTCATGGGTCAGGCGAGTCAGCAGACGCCCGGGCGCTACCAGCTCTCCCAGCTGGACGTCCTTGAGGCCGAGGCGATCTTCATCATGCGCGAGGTGGCCGCGGAGTTCGAGCGGCCGGTGCTGCTCTTCTCCGGCGGCAAGGACTCGATCGTCATGCTCCGCCTCGCCGAGAAGGCCTTCTGGCCGGGCGCCATCCCCTTCCCCGTGATGCATGTGGACACCGGCCACAACTTCCCCGAGGTCATCGAGTTCCGGGACCGCCGGGTCGAGCAGGCCGGGGTGCGCCTGGTCGTCGCCTCCGTCCAGGAGCAGATCGACGCGGGCAAGGTCACCGAGCCCACCGGCCGCTGGGCCAGCCGCAACCGCCTCCAGACCGCCGCCCTGCTGGAGGCCATCGAGGACCACGGGTTCGACGCGGCCTTCGGCGGTGCCCGCCGCGACGAGGAGAAGGCCCGCGCCAAGGAGCGCGTGTTCTCCTTCCGCGACGAGTTCGGCCAGTGGGACCCCAAGAACCAGCGCCCCGAGCTGTGGAGCGTGTTCAACACCCGCATCGACCGGGGCGAGCACATCCGGGTCTTCCCGATCTCCAACTGGACCGAGCTGGACGTGTGGGCCTACATCCAGCGCGAGGAGCTGGAGCTGCCCTCCATCTACTTCGCCCACGAGCGCAGCGTGTTCGAGCGCGACGGCATCCTGCTCGCCGACTCCCCGCTCATCGCGCGCGACGAGACCGAGGTGCCCTTCACCGAGACCGTGCGCTACCGCACGGTGGGCGACCTCACCTGCACCGGCGCGGTCAAGTCGACCGCCGTGGAGCTCGACGACATCATCGCCGAGATCGCCGCGACCCGGATCACCGAGCGCGGACAGACCAGGGCCGACGACCGTGCCAGCGAGGCGGCCATGGAGGACCGCAAGCGCGAGGGCTACTTCTAGCCCGCCCGTCGGGGATCAGGAGGTCCTCGACGGACGCCTTCGGCGCAGTACCCACTCCGTCACCCTCCGCCGCCCCTCCCTTCCCACATAGGACCAGCGAGCATGACCAACGACATCCTGCGGTTCGCCACGGCGGGCTCCGTGGACGACGGTAAGAGCACCCTGATCGGCCGCCTGCTGTTCGACTCCAAGTCGATCTTCGAGGACCAGCTCGACGCGGTGGAGCGCACCAGCGTCGCGCGCGGCGAGGAGCACACCAACCTGGCGCTGCTCACCGACGGCCTGCGCGCCGAGCGCGAGCAGGGCATCACCATCGACGTGGCCTACCGGTACTTCGCCACGCCCAGGCGGACGTTCATCATCGCGGACACCCCCGGGCACATCCAGTACACCCGCAACATGGTGACCGGGGCCTCCACCGCGGACCTGGCCATCATCCTGGTGGACGCCCGCAAGGGGCTCCAGGAGCAGAGCCGCCGCCACGCCTTCCTCACCACCCTGCTCCAGGTGCCGCACCTGGTCCTGGCGGTCAACAAGATGGACCTGGTCGACTACGACCAGGACCGGTTCGAGGAGATCAAGGCCGAGTTCACCGACTTCGCCGCCAAGCTGGACGCGCGCGACCTCACCTTCGTGCCGATCTCGGCGCTGCACGGCGACAACGTGGTGGAGCGCTCGGAGAACATGCCCTGGTACAGCGGCCCCTCGCTGCTGCACCACCTGGAGAACGTGCACATCGCCTCGGACCGCAACCTCATCGACGCGCGCTTCCCGGTGCAGTACGTGATCCGGCCGCACAAGTCCGACGACCCCGAGCTGCACGACTACCGCGGCTACGCGGGCCAGCTCGCCGGGGGCGTGCTCAAGCCGGGCGACGAGGTCGTGCACCTGCCGTCCGGGCTGACCAGCCGGATCGCCAGGATCACCACGGCGGACGGGGAGGTCGCCGAGGCGTTCGCGCCGATGTCGGTCACCCTGCTGCTGGAGGACGAGATCGACATCTCCCGGGGCGACATGATCTGCCGCCCCAACAACACGCCGACGGCGTCCCAGGACATCGAGGCGATGGTCTGCTGGATGACGGACGCGCGCAAGCTGACGCCGCGCTCCAAGCTCATCGTCAAGCACACCACCCGCACGGCGAAGGTGATGGTCAAGGACCTGCGCTACCGGCTGGACGTCAACACGCTGCACCGTGACGAGCAGGCCGACCACCTGGGGCTCAACGAGATCGGGCGGGTGCGGCTGCGCTCCACCCAGCCCCTGTTCGTCGACGAGTACACGCGCAACCGGCAGACGGGCGGGTTCATCCTCATCGACGAGGCCACCAACGCCACGGTCGGCGCGGGGATGGTCGTCCGGGCCGACTAGCCCGGGCCGGTACCGACCGGCACCGGACACACGCAGGGGGCCGCCCATCGGGCGGCCCCCTCGCCGTGCGCGGACCCGGCGGACGGGCCGTGCGCGGGGCGGTGACGCAGGGTGCGCGGAGCGTGCCCGGGCTCCGGCGGCGCCGCCGGGATTCCTGAATCAATGGACGCTTCATTCGCGTATTTCCTCATTATTTCTGATCGTAAAACCCTGTTCCAGCGGTCCGGGGACGCCGTCCCATTCCTTCTCCAGAGAAACACGAAACCCCACTACACAAGCGTTAAGGTGCGTCGCGTTCCGGAGTGGTGGCAGGTGGGTGACGCGCGACACACGGGGCCGGATCGGCCTTCCGGGCGAGACGAACGGCGAAAAAAATCCGATGAACCCTGGCGTAAAGGACAGTCGGTGATTAAAGTTGCACATCGCAGCAAGGGAGCAACCGGTTGATCACGGTCGGTTATCACGCGCTGTGTGCTTAACATCCCCATACCCCCACCAAGGAGAAAAAGAGTGCAGAAGCACCACTCCCGGAGGACCGTTCTCGGCTTCGTCGCCGCCGGTGCTCTCTCCCTCCCCCTGGCCCTGTCCGGTGCGGTCTCCGCCGGCGCCGACGACCTGGCCCCCCTCTACACGAGCACCGACGCCGTCGCGGGCGAGTGGTTCGTGGTCCTGGAGGAGTCCATCGGCACCGCGTCGGTCACCCCGCGCGCCCTGGGCATCGAGTCCGGCGACATCAACCACACCTACGAGGAGGTCTTCGACGGGTACTCCGCGACCCTGACCGCCGCCGAGGTGCAGGAGCTGCGGGCCCAGGACGGCGTGGCCTACGTCGAGCAGGTCGGCGTCGCCCACACCACCGTCACCTGGGGCCTGGACCGCATCGACCAGGAGGACCTCCCCCTGGACGACTCCTACACCACCACGGCCGACGGCGCGGGCGTCTCCGCCTACATCATCGACACCGGCATCGACCCGAGCCACCCCGACTTCGAGGGCCGGGCCTCCTCCGCCTTCGACGCCTACGGTGGCGAGGGCTTCGACGGCAACGGCCACGGCACCCACGTCGCGGGCACCATCGGCTCCGCGACCTACGGCGTGGCCCCGGCCGCCGAGCTGTTCGGCGTCAAGGTCCTGAGCGACAGCGGCTCGGGCACCTACGCCGACGTCATCGCCGGTATCGACTGGGTGGCCGCCAACGCCCCCGAGAACTCCGTCGCCAACCTGTCCCTGGGCGGCCCCGCCTCCCAGGCCGTGGACGACGCCGTCAACGCCCTGGCCGACTCCGGTGTCTTCGTGGCGGTCGCCGCGGGCAACGAGGGCCAGAACGCCGGCAACGTCTCCCCGGCCCGCGCCGAGCGCGTCGCCACCGTCGGTGCCTCCGACCGCAACGACGCCACGGCCTACTTCTCCAACTTCGGCCCGGCCGTGGACATCTACGCCCCCGGCGTCGCGATCGAGTCGACCGTCCCGGGCGGCGGCGTCGCGGCCTTCTCCGGCACCTCGATGGCCAGCCCGCACGTGGCCGGCGCGGCCGCGCTGTACAAGAGCGCCAACGGCGACGCCGACCAGGACACCGTCCTGGACTGGCTGGTCACCAACGGCTCGCAGGACAAGCTGAGCGGTGTCCCCTCCGGCACCGTCAACATCCTGCTCAACGTCCAGGGTCTGTAACACGGCCAGGGATGTGGAGACCCCGCGCGTCCACACCCCGCCCCTGACCCCGGATGGATGACTGAAGAACGACGGCCCCGGCCCGGGACGCGAACCCCCGGCCCGGGGCCGTCGCATGTCCGCATGAGGGATTATGACGTAACGACCCTGAGTGGTCACGGAAAGTAATAGCCTGTGCGGGTGGAAGAGGCATATCGGCTGGTGTTCGTCGGCGGCATGGGCCGCTCCGGATCGACCCTGATCGAGCGGCTGCTGGGCGAGCTGCCCGGGTTCTGCTCGGTCGGCGAGACGGTGCACCTGTGGCGGCGCGGGGTGGTGGAGAACGAGCTCTGCGGGTGCGGGCTGCCGTTCGCCGACTGCGGGTTCTGGACCGACGTGGGCAAGGAGGCGTTCGGCGGCTGGCGGCGGCTGGACGTGCCGCGCGTGCTCGGGCTCAAGGACAGCGTGGACCGGACCCGCTTCCTGCCCGTCCTGCTCAACGGCTCGGACGAGGGGCCGCTGGCCGAGCGCAGCGCCCGCTACACCGAGCTCTACCACCGGCTCTACACCGCGATCGCCCTGGTCAGCGGCTCGTCGGTGATCATCGACGCCAGCAAGCACGCCTCCCTGGCCGCCTGCCTGCGCTGGCGCTACGGGGCACGGATGCGACTGCTGCACGTGGTGCGCGACCCCCGGGCGGTGGCGCACTCCTGGAGCAAGCGGGTGCCCCGGCCGGACGCCTCGCCCAGCAGCAGCGAACCGGAGATGGCCCGCTACTCCGCCGGGCGCTCGGCGGTGCAGTGGATGGCGCAGAACGCCTGCTTCGACGCCCTGGCCCGGCGCGGCACCCCCACGCTGCGGGTGCGCTACGAGGACTTCACGGCCGCGCCGAACGAGGAGTTCGCGCGCATCGCCGAGTTCGCCGGGTACCGGGGGGAGTGCCCGGACCTGGGGGACGGGGTGTCGCTGTCGCGGGGGCACGCGCTGTCGGGCAACCCGATGCGCTTCGCCGCGGGGCCGGTGGGGGTGCGCGCCGACCAGGGGTGGCGCGAGGCGCTGCCGCCGTGGCGGCGGCGCCTGGTGGCGGCGATGACGGCGTCGGGCCGACGGCGGTACGGGTATTGAGGCCGGGCCGGGGGGCCTGGGGCCGAGGTGCGGGCGGATGCCGAAGGCGCGGCGGGCTCCGAAAGCGAGCGGCGCCGGGGTGCGGCGGGTGCCGAAGACGGGTGGGGGCCGAGACGGGGCGGACACCGAAGGTGCGGCGGGCGCCGAAGACGGGCGGATGCCGAAGGCGGGCGGGCACCGAGGCGGGGCGAGGATCGAGGTCGGGCGAGGGCTGGGGTGGGGTGAGGACTGAAGGTGGAACGAGGGCCGCGAGTGGGCGGGGGCTTCGGTGGGGCCGGAAACCTCTGGTCTTCGCCCGTTTTGCCTGGTGGGGGTATTGCGTCCAGGTGTCGTAACGTATGGTGTTCATGTGAATGCCATCTGTAGTCACTCCTAGGGGGCGGGCGTTGTGGACAGCGGACCGGTACGGGTGATGGCGTCGGTGGGGGCCGTGCTCCTCACCCTCACGCTCACCGGCGCGGACGGGGCCGGGAGCGGGGACTGGGCGGCCGAACCGGCCGGGGTGCCGCGGCGCGCGTTCACCGCGCCCATGCTGGGACTGCCCGCCGACGCCGAACACCGCTGCACCGTCTCGGAGATCCTCGAACCCAGCTGCGGGGTGTGGTGGGGCGGCAGCCCCCACAACGGTCAGCTGGAGGCGCTGGAGGACGCCGCCGGGCGGCGGATGGACATCGTGTACACCTGGCGCGGCATCGACCAGGCCCAGGTCCCGGGGGAGAAGGAGCGCCGGTACCTGGCCGAGGGGCGGTTCGTGCACACCAACATCGAGGCGCGCCGGTTCACGCGCTCGGGGCATCCGGCCGTGTCCTACCGGACGATCCTGGCCGGGGAGTTCGACGCGGTGCTGCGCCAGCAGGCGCGCGCGGTGGCGGCGCTGGAGGCGCCCTACTTCCTCACGTTCGACCACGAGGCCGACGCCAACAAGCGCTACAACACCCGCGGGACACCGCAGGAGTTCACCCGGGCGTGGCGGCACATCGTCGACATCTACCGGGCCGAGGGCGCCGACAACGCCATCTGGGTGTGGAACGTGACGGGGTGGGCGGGCAACCTCGGGCGGCTGCCGGGCCTGTGGCCGGGCAACGACTACGTCGACTGGATCAGCTGGGAGGCGTACAACATGACCGGCTGCGACCTCATGCCGAACTGGAGGCACGTGGACTCGTTCGAGGACGCGCTGCGGCCGGCGTACGAGTGGATCCAGAACGAGGGGCCCGAACACGGGATCGACGCCACCAAGCCGGTGATGATCGGCGAGATGGGGACGACGTTCATCGGGGCCCGCGAGACCCTCCAGTGGTACACGGACGTGCCGCGGGTGCTGCCCAGGTACGAGCGGATCCGGGCCGTCAAGGTGTGGGACAGCAAGGTGTCGGACGGGTGCGACTTCCGGGTGGGGGTCAACCGGTACGCGCAGCAGGGGTTCGAGATGGCGGGGCGCGACCCGTACGTCAACCTGCCCGACCGGGTGCGGCGGCTGGCGGAGTACGCGCACCGGGACTGACGAAAACCCTGTGACACCGGTGGTCGGGGCGTGGTCGAATCCGTTCCATGGCCAACGGACTGTGGAACATCGTGGACGTCGAGGCGACCTGCTGGAGGGGATCGCCGCCGCCCGGTTCCGCCAACGAGATCATCGAGATCGGGCTGAGCGTCGTGGACGCCGCCACGGGGGAGCGGGTGTCCCGGCACGGGCTGCTGGTGCGGCCGGGGCGGTCCGAGGTGAGCGCGTTCTGCACGGAGCTGACGGGGATCACCCCGGAGATGGTCGAGGACGCGGTGACGTTCGAGGAGGCCTGTCGCTGGCTGGCCGCCGAGCACGCGTCGGCCGAACGCCCGTGGGCGAGCTGGGGCGACTACGACCGCAGGCAGTTCGAGCGCCAGTGCGCGATGACGGGGGTGGCCTACCCGTTCGGCGACCGGCACGTGAACGCCAAGCGGGTCTTCGCCGAGCTGCACGGGATGCGCAAGAAGATGCCGGGCATGGCCCGCGCGCTGGACACCGCGGGGCTGCCGCTGGAGGGCCGCCACCACCGCGGCGAGGACGACGCCTGGAACATCGCGGCGCTGGTGGGGCACCTGGTGGAGCGTGACGCCTGGCCGACGGCGCGGGCCGCGGACACCGGGGAACCGGCGCCCACGGCCTGAGGCCCCGGACCCGTCAGTCCCCGGTCGCCTCGTCGGCCGCCGCCGACGTGACGACCGCCTCGAACGCGGCGGCGAGGGAGCCTGCGACGGAGGCCGGGTCCCCGAGGTAGCCGTTGACCATCGCCCCGTCCCGCAGGATCATCAGCTGCCGCGCCGTGGCCTCGACATCCCCCACGCCCGCCTCCGCCGCGATGGCGGCGAACTCCCCGAGCATCCAGCCGCGGTGCGCGTCGACGGCGACCCGGACCGGGTCGTCGGGGTCGGCGAACTCCGCCGACGCGTTGATGAACGCGCACCCCCGGAACCCCGGACGGCAGCTCGCGGCCCCGATGTCGGTGGCGAGCGCGCGCAGCGAACCCACCGGGTCGCCCGCGCGGCGCACCCCCTGGACCCACTCGCGCTCCCCGGCCGCCTGATCCTCCAGGTACGCGACCACGAGATCGCTCTTGGTGCGGAAGTGGCGGTAGAACGTCACCTTCGTGATGCCCACCTGCTCGATGACGCGGTCGGCGCTCGTGGCGCGGATGCCGTGGGCGTAGAACAGCTCGTTCGCGGCGGCGAGGATACGCGCTCTCGTGGCGGCCCCCGACGTGGTGCGCTTCACCGGTTCGGTGACCTCGGCGTGCATGTCCTGCTCCCGTCATTGAAGTGTCCGACCGGTTGCACCGGCACTGCGGACAGTCTAGAGTCGCCAATGTAGACGAACTAGTAACTCTACATCGTGACGCTCAAGGAGAACCGATGTCCGAAACCCTGTACACCGCCATCGCGACCTCGACGGGCGACGGCCGGGCCGGAGGCCGCACGGTGACCGACGACGGCCTGCTCGCCGTGACACTCGCCATCCCGACGTCCATGGGCGGCCCCGGCGGGGCCACCAACCCCGAGCAGCTGTTCGCCGCCGGCTGGTCGTCGTGCTTCCACTCGGCGCTCAAGCTCGTGGCCTCCCAGCGCAAGGTGGCGCTGGTGGACTCCACCGTCGTCGCCGAGGTCTCGATCGTCCCCACCCAGACCGGCGGCTTCGCGTTGCAGGCCGCGCTGCGCGTGCACCTCGGAGGCGGGATCGAGGCCCGGGAGGCCGAGAGCCTGGTCGCCGCCGCGCACCAGGTGTGCCCCTACTCGGCGGCCACCCGCGGCAACGTGCCCGTCAGCCTCACCACCACCGTCGCCGCGGCCTGCGACTGACCCGCGTACCTCCCGAGAACACGACTTCCCGAGAACCCGAGAACCCGAGAAAGAGAGACATCATGACCGTGTCCGACACGACGGCCGCGCCGCCCCGGTTCGGCGCCGCGCTGCGCCGCCTGTACTTCATCCGCGTCGTCTTCGCCTTCGCCTGGGCGGCGCTCGTGTTCACGGTCGCCGGGTCCTCGGGCCCGCTGCTGACCGCGCTCCTGGTCGTCTACCCGCTCTTCGACGCGGGCGCCGTCCTGTGGCAACTGCGCTCCAAGGACCGGGTCCCCGGCTCGCCGCAGGCGGCGGAGTGGATCAACGTGGCGGTCAGCGTCACCGTGGCCATCGCCCTGGGCTGGGCCTCGACGGTGTCGCCCGCCACCGCCCTGATCGTCTGGGGTGTGTGGGCCATCGGCTCCGGCATCCCCCAGCTCGTCGCCGCCCTCCGGCGGTGGCGAACCGGCGGCCAGCTCCCGCAGGTCCTCAGCGGCGGCCTCTCGGTCCTGGCCGGGTCCGCCTTCCTGCTCCAGGGGCTCCAGGGCTCCGGTGACATCGCCGGGGTCGGCGGCTACGCCGCCGTGGGCGGGGTCTTCTTCCTGGTCTCCGCCATCCGACTGACCGTCCTGCTGCGAAAGAAGGCGTCATGACCGGCACCCGGGGACAGGCAACCGAGGACAAGGCGTTCGACTACGACCTGATCGTCGTGGGCGCAGGCCCGGTCGGCGAGAACGTCGCCGACTACGCGACCAAACGCGGCATCCGCACGGCGATCGTCGAATCCGAGCTGGTCGGCGGCGAGTGCTCCTACTGGGCGTGCATGCCCTCCAAGGCGCTGCTGCGCAGCGGGCACGCGATCCGCGCGGCCCGTCGGCTCGCCGGGGCCCGCGAGGCGGTCGGGAGACCCGTCGACGCGGCCGCGGTCCTGGACCGGCGCTCGTCGTTCACGAGCCACTGGAAGGACGACGGCCAGGTCGCCTGGCTCGAATCCGCGGGCATCGACCTGGTCCGCGGTCGCGGCCGCATCAGCGGCCCCCACCAGGTGAGCGTCGACGGCCGGGTCCTCGCGGCGCGGGCTGTCGCCCTGGCCACGGGCTCCGTCCCGGTCCTGCCCCCGATCCCGGGCCTGGCGGCCGCCGCCCCCTGGGGCACCCGCGAGGCCAACGCCACCGAGCACGTCCCGCCGCGGCTCATCGTCCTGGGCGGCGGGGTCGCGGGCACCGAGCTGGCGTTCGCGTTCTCCTCGCTGGGCTCGCGCGTGACCCTGCTGTCCAACGCCGGGCTGCTGGACCGCGAGGAGCCCTTCGTCGGTGAGCACCTCGCCGCCGCCCTGGCCGAGGACGGGGTCGACGTGCACCTGGGCGTCACCCCCGTGCGGGTCGACCGCGACGCCGACGGGACCGTCACCGTCGTCCTGGACGACGGCACCGCGTTCGCGGCCGAAGAACTGCTGGTGGCCACCGGGCGCCGCCCCGACACCGGCGACCTCGGCCTCGACTCGGTCGGCCTCGACCCGGCCGCGGTACCGAACGTGGACGACACGATGCTCGTCGACGGCACCGACTGGCTCTACGCCGTCGGCGACGTGAACGGCCGCGCGCTCCTCACCCACCAGGGCAAGTACCAGGCGCGCGCCGCGGGCGAGGCGATCGCCGCCCGGCTCAACGGCACACCGCTCGCCGACGGGCCGTGGGGCGCGCACACCGCCTCCGCGGACCACCTGGCCGTGCCCCGCGTGGTGTTCTCCGACCCCGAGGTCGCCGCCGTCGGGATCTCCGAGGCCGCCGCCCGCGACAAGGGGATCAGGGTCCGGGCCGTCGAGTACGACCTCGGCTCGGTCGCCGGGGCCGCGCTGCACGCCGACGGCTACACCGGCCGCGCCAAGCTGGTCGTCGACGAGGACCGGAAAGTGGTCGTCGGCGCGACCTTCGTCGGCCAGGACGTCGCCGAACTCCTGCACGCGGCGACCGTCGCGGTCGTCGGCGAGGTCCCGGTCGACCGCCTCTGGCACGCCGTCCCCGCCTACCCGACCATCAGCGAGGTCTGGCTGCGGCTCTTGGAGGCCTACGGCCGCCCGGCCTGACACGGACGAACGGCGTGCAGAGCGGGAAAAGAGTCGGAAAAGAGCGGGAAAGACGGCTCCCGGGC
>NZ_JBJJBV010000275.1:0-12951 GCF_045446735.1 Nocardiopsis protaetiae | reverse complement strand
GGCGCCGGTCGTTCGAGGACCGGTCCGGGGCCGTGTGTCCGAGGGCTTGCTCGGGGCCGTGTGCCCGGGGACGAGCGGAAGGTAGAGGGCCGTGTGCCCGGAGCCTGCTCGGGGCCGGTCGTCCGGGGCCACCGAGAGGTTCGGAGAGCTGTACGGAAACGGCCCCGCGTGGTGCGTTCGGGGCGCGGGCAGGGGATTCGGAGGGCGGTCGAGGAGACGGCGGGGGGAACTCGCAGTCGTGAGAATCAGGGCTGCGGCCGAAGGCCGTCCGTTGAGGGTGGTGGTGGGAGACGGGTGGACAAGAATGGTGAGGTGTGGGGTCTCGTGTTACAGGCAAGGACGTCCTAAGATCTGTGGGGCACCCCGAGGCCAGGCCAGGCGCGGCATGGCTCCCCCGACGGGTGCGGACCATTGCACGGCGCACCACCCGTGAGGAGTGAACCCGCCCCGATGCCCACCAGCGCCGCGAACACCCCGCTCACCCTCCGACGTCTCGGCATCGCCCTCGGTGCCGCGTTCATCGGATCCACCCTGGTCGCGGTGGCCTCACCCGCCCTCGCGGAGCCGACGGAACCGGGTGAGCCGTCCCAGCCCCCGACCCCGGTCGCCGCGGTCGCGTTCGCACGCGACGCGGACAGCGTCACGCTGGGCGGCCAGGCGCCGCCCAACACGCTCACCCTGAGCAACACCGGCACCATCGACATCTGCCTGCTCGACCTGACCGCCGAGACTTTCAAGGTCAACGGCTTCCAGGCCGACCGACTGCCCGCCGGGGAGTCGGACGCGGTCGTGGTCACCGGCTCGCCGCGGCAGTCGGTCGACGTGATCGCCACGCTGACCTTCGCCGCCGCCGACCCGGAGACCGGCTGCACCACGCCCCCGGGCGACGTGCACAGCATCTCCTCCGGGGTGTGGGCGGTCACCGTCACCAGGCCCGACCCCACACCGACGCCCACGCCGACCCCGACGCCGACTCCCACGGAGTCGCCGACCGGTCGGCCCACCCCGTCGCCCTCCCAGACCCCGAGCGAGCGACCCACCCCGTCGGCCACCCCCACCGACTCCGGTCCCCAGGCGAGCGACCGGCCCTCGTCCCGGCCCTCGAACAGCAACACGTCCCGGCCCTCCACGCCGACCCGTCCGCGCAGCAGCGTGAGCGACGTGCCCACCAGCGGCTCGACGATCCCCACCCTGCCGCGGAACGAGGCGGCCCTGCCCGACGTGCTGCCCGGTGAGGACCTGGCGACCCTGCCGCTGGCCACCCCGACCGAGACCGGCGACGAGGCCGCCGCGACCGAGGTGGCCGCCGAGCACAGCGACATGGGGCCGAACATGGCCCCCGCGGTGCTGCTGGCCGCCTTCCTGCTCACCCTGCTGCTGGCCGCCCCGCTGGCCCCCACCCGCCGGGTCCGCCCCGGCCTGGGCGGCTACCAGGGACGGCGCCGCAAGGGCTGACGCCTCTGGACCGACCGGCCGCGCCCCCGCCCGCACCCGCGGGACGGGGGCGCGGTCGTGTCCGGACCCCCGGGGCGGGGGCACGGCCACGCCCGGACCGGCACATATCGCCCATGCGCGAGGCCAACGAAATCTTTACGGCTCCGTCGTCGTAGGCTTTCGGTCCATGAGCACCCCGCTGGTCACCGACGACCTGGCGGCCGGACCGGCCGACCAGGTGCTGACGCTCGCCGAGGCCGCCCGCAGAGTCGACGGCGTGGCCCCCCTGTCCGAGCACACCCTGCTGCGCGTCCGCCACGGCGCGCCCTCCGGCAGCGCGCGCTTCCACGTGATCTCCGAGGACGGCCGCGTCGTGGGCTTCGCGTTCATCGAACGCGGCGAGGGCGAGCCCGACTCCGGCGAGGTCGTCGTCGACCCCGACCACCGGGGCCGCGGGCACGGCACCGCCCTGCTGCGCTCCGTCCACCGCGACGCCGGGCCGAACGGGGTCCGCGTGTGGGCGCACGGCCGCACCCCGCAGGCGGTGGCGGTGGCCGAGGGGGACGGCTGGCGGGCCGCCCGCGAACTCCACAAGATGCGCATGCCGCTGCGCGACATCGCCGCCGGCGAGCGGGGCGGGCCGCGGACGGCGCCGGAGCTGCCCGCGCCCCTGCTGCGGCCTGAGGTCGCCGACCGGGTCGGGGTGCGCGCGTTCGTGGTCGGGCAGGACGAGCGGGCCTGGCTGGACGCCAACGCCCGCGCCTTCGCCCACCACCCCGAGCAGGGCAGGCTCACCCTGGACGACCTGCTCCAGCGGGAGGTCGAGGACTGGTTCGACCCGCACGGGTTCTTCCTGGCCACCGCCAAGGACGGGAAGGTCGCCGGGTACCACTGGACCAAGGTGCACGCCGACGGCGCCGGGCTGACCGACGGCGAGCCCGTCGGCGAGGTGTACGTGGTGGGCGTGGACCCCGACTGGCAGGGCACCGGCCTGGGCCGGGCCCTGACGGTGAAGGGGCTGCGGCACCTGCGCGACGCCGGTCTGCCCTGGGTGCACCTGTACGTCGACGGGGACAACGAGGCGGCCGTGCGGCTGTACACCTCGCTGGGCTTCGAGATCTGGGACACCGACGTGATGTACGCGCCGCCCGAGGAGCCGCCGGGCGACGCGTGAGTGCGCGGGGCCGCGGCGGGTAATGGGTAGGTGGTCCGGAACGACGGGCCGCCGCCCGCCGCCCGCACGTGCCGCTTCTCACATTCACCGACCAAACCCTCGGCCGCCACGGGAGTGCGACATCCCGTTCATTTCCCGTTCATCTTCCTTGGGACAACTGGTCACCTAGGGGGCCTACCTTCGCATTCGGCGCATCGCGACCTCTCCGCGTTCGGCGGTCGCGGCGGCCTCCCGCGGGGTGACCTCCCGGGGAGGACACCCGAACCCGACAAGGGTCCGGAGCCCACCCGCAGGGGGCTGGTGGGCAGCACTGAACCCTTCCGAACCGGAGCCGATACATGACGACGACGGACGCGCCCACGGTGGCACCACCGCCCAGGGGCAAGCGCCGGATCGGCGATGTTGCCTTCGCCGGGCTCGCCCGAGGCTCGGGCATCCTGATCCTCGTGATCCTCGCGGGTGTCGCCGCCTTCCTGATCGTTCAGGCCTGGCCGTCGCTCACCGCGAACACGGCGAACTTCATCACCGACCAGTCCTGGGACGCCAACGTCCGCGAGAACCCCGCGTTCGGCGTGGGGGCCCTGGCGTTCGGCACCGTCCTGGCCGCCGCCATCGCACTGCTGCTGGCCACCCCGGTCGCCATCGGCATCGCGCTGTTCATCGTCTACTACGCGCCGCGCCGGCTCGCCGCCCTGCTCGGCTACCTGGTCGACCTGCTCGCCGCGATCCCCAGCGTCGTCTACGGCCTGTGGGGCATCGGGTTCCTCGCCCCCCAGCTGGTCCCCGTCTACGAGGGGATGGCCCGCAACCTCGGCTGGATCCCGCTCTTCGCCGGGCCCGCCTCCACCTCGGCCCGCACCATCCTCACCGCCGGCATCGTGCTCGCCGTGATGATCCTGCCGATCATCACCGCCATGTCCCGCGACGTGTTCCACCAGGTCCCGCAGGGGCACCGGGAGGCAGCCCTGGCCATGGGCGCCACCCGCTGGGAGATGATCCGGCTGGCCGTCCTGCCCTTCGGCAAGTCCGGCATCGTCGGCGGCGCCATGCTCGGCATGGGCCGCGCCCTGGGCGAGACCATGGCCGTCGCCATGATCCTGTCGCCCTCCCTGGCCATCTCCTGGAACGTGCTCCAGAGCGGCAACCAGACCATCGCCGGGCACATCGCGCTCCAGTACCCCGAGGCCACCGGATACGGCGTGTCCGCGCTGATCGCCGCCGGCCTGGTGCTGTTCGCGATCACCCTGGTCGTCAACATGGGCGCCCGCTACATCGTGGCGCGCGGCAACAAGGAGTCCCGATGAGCCTGACGACCGCTCAGCCCACCGAACCCGGGCCCGGCACCGGCGCCCCCCGGCGCGACCTGCGCAGCGGCTCGCTGCCCCGCTACTTCCCGCCCGCGCTGCTGGCCTCCTCGGCCGCCGTGGTCGCGGGCGTCCTGCTGGCCTTCTCGTCCTTCGGGTTCATCCTGTGGGGCGCCCTGACCGCCCTCGCCTACACGGTGATCGCGGTCGCCGCCTCCGCGCGCGTCGAAGGCGGCCGCAAGGCCAAGGACCGGCTGGTCACCTCGCTCGTCTACCTGTGCTTCGCCCTGGCGATGCTGCCGCTGGTGTCGGTGCTGTGGACGGTGCTCGGCAACGGGCTGGCCCGGTTCGACGGGTACTTCCTGACCGTGTCCATGAACGGCGTGCTGCCGAGCATGGACGCCGGCGGCGCCTACCACGCGATCGTCGGGACGCTGGCCATCACCGGCATGGCCACGCTCATCGCGGTACCCGTGGGCGTGATGACCGCCGTGTACCTGGTGGAGTACGCGCAGGGGCGGATGAAGCGCACCATCATGTTCTTCGTCGACGTCATGACGGGCATCCCGTCCATCGTCGCCGGGCTGTTCGTGGTGGCGCTGTGGATCCTGCTGTTCGGCCCCGGCAAGACCAACGGCGCCGCCGGCGCGATCTCGCTGGCCGTGCTGATGATCCCGGTCGTGGTGCGCTCCAGCGAGGAGATGCTCCGCCTGGTCCCGCAGGACCTGCGCGAGGCCTCCTACGCGCTGGGGGTGCCCAAGTGGCGGACCATCACCAAGGTGGTGCTCCCCACGTCGGCCGCCGGTCTGACCACCGGAATCATGCTCGCCATCGCGCGCGTTATCGGAGAGACGGCACCGCTGATCCTGACCGCGGGGTCGTCGGCGGTGTCGATCAACTGGAACCTGTTCGACGGGCAGATGATGAGCCTCCCCGTGTTCATCTACTCGCAGGTCCGCATGGGCGGCGCGGTCAACTACGAGAGGGCCTGGGCGGCGGCGCTGACGCTCATCCTCGTGGTGATGCTGCTCTTCTTCCTGGCCCGCATGATCGGCCGCCTGTTCGCGCCGAAGTCCCGCTAGCCCGCCTGGGCCGCCAGCCCCGCTAGCCCGTTCACCAGCTCATCCGGCCATCCGGTAGCCCGGTAATCACGAGGAACATCCAGTGGCGAAACGAATCGACGTCTCCGGACTCCACGTCTACTACAGCGACTTCCTCGCTGTGGAGGACGTGTCAATGACCATCGAGCCGCGTTCGGTGACGGCGTTCATCGGGTCCTCCGGCTGCGGGAAGTCCACCTTCCTGCGCACCCTGAACCGGATGCACGAGGTCACCCCCGGCGCCCGCGCCGAGGGCAAGGTGCTCCTGGACGACATGGACATCTACGCGCCCGACGTGGACCCGGTGCTGGTCCGCGGCGAGGTCGGGATGGTGTTCCAGAAGGCCAACCCGTTCCCGACCATGTCGATCTACGACAACGTGCTGGCGGGGGCGCGGCTCAACAACAAGCGGATGACCAAGGCCGCCGCCGACGACCTGGTCGAGGAGTCGCTGCGCGGCGCCAACCTGTGGGAAGAGGTCAAGGACCGGCTGAACAAGCCCGGTTCGGGGCTGTCGGGCGGGCAGCAGCAGCGGCTGTGCATCGCGCGGGCGACGGCGGTGAAGCCGTCGGTGCTGCTGATGGACGAGCCGTGCTCGGCGCTGGACCCGATCTCGACGCTGGCGATCGAGGACCTCATTCACAAGCTGAAGGAGGACTACACGATCGTGATCGTCACGCACAACATGCAGCAGGCGGCGCGGGTGTCGGACCGGACGGCGTTCTTCAACCTGTCGGCGCCGGGGAAGCCGGGGAAGCTGATCGAGATGGGCGAGACGAACAAGATCTTCACCCGCCCGGACAAGAAGGAGACGGAGAACTATATCACCGGCCGTTTCGGATAACCGCAGCTCAGGCGGCCGATGATGACCAACCGGTTCGGGTAACCGCAGGCCTGGTAGCTCTCCGGCAGGGGGTCCGTGGACACGGGCCCCCTTCGTGTTTCTCCGAACATCTCTCGCTTCGGTGCTTCAAGCCCTGGCATCGCGACGCGTACGCCGATGTACGAGGAGGAGTGGTGGGCGGCCCGAGAACGCCCCTGTCCGAGCTGGAGGAAAAGGAATCGGGGCGCTTCGGCCGTCCGGAGGTCCGCGAGGCCTACGAGGCGGTGCGGCTGCGCCGGGAGCCGGGTGGGCAGGAGGCTGGCCGTCACCGGCCATCGCGGGCTCCGTTGTTCCCTCCCCAGGGGCGGGGGTCGGGGCCTAGGATTCTGGACCAGGCAGCCGTCCCGGGCACCGGAGGAGAACACGTGGACATCCCTCTCACGACCGCCGTGCAGACCCTGCGCGAAGAGCTTCTGGAAGCCGCGAAGCAGGGTGAGGGGGCGGAGATCACCTTCGAGGTGGGGCCGATCGAGATGGAGTTCGAGGTCGAGTTCCGGAAGGACGTCCGGGCGAAGACCGGGTTCGCGGCCTGGATCGCCACCGCCGAGGCCGAGGCCGGGGTGGAGCGCGGCCGTACGCAGCGGGTGGCGTTCACGCTCACGCCGCGCACCAGGGACG
Source organism: Nocardiopsis protaetiae (assembly GCF_045446735.1). Taxonomy (NCBI): domain Bacteria; kingdom Bacillati; phylum Actinomycetota; class Actinomycetes; order Streptosporangiales; family Nocardiopsidaceae; genus Nocardiopsis; species Nocardiopsis protaetiae. Next base: position 6,438 of record NZ_JBJJBV010000275.1, on the reverse strand, counting down.
GCAAGGACGTGTCCATCAAGGGCGGCCGTCAGATCGAGACCGACCCGGAGGCGTTCTCCGGCCACCTGGGCCGCTGATCCCCGGCCACTCCCCCGTCGGTGTCTCGTAGTCGAGTAGGTATCGGGCTTGGTCCAGCGCATCGTCCACGTCACCCATCCCGGCGGCCGGGGCTCCGGGCATGTCATCGGCCCGGGGCTGGTCCTCACCAGTGCCCATGTGGTGCCAGACGTGCCGGGTGCCGAGGTCAAGGTGTTCTCCCTGGCCGACCTGCGGACCTACACGGGGACTGTGGTCTGGCGCGGGACCCCGGGTGGACGCGATGACGCCGCGCTGGTCGAGGTCGCCGATGCCCGGCTCGTCGAGACCCCTGTCCGGTGGGGGCGCATCGTCACCAATGTGCCTGGGATCGGGTGCCAGGCGTGGGGGTTCCCGGACGTCGCCCAGCGTGGAGGCCAGGCGATCGAGAGCGCCCAGCCGGCCGGGACGATCAACCCTGGTAATCGGTACCTGGGCGACCGCTACATCATGGACATCACCACCCAACCACCTCGCTGGGAGGAGAAGGGTTCGCCGTGGGCGGGGCTGTCGGGCGCGGCTCTGGTGTGCGACGAGTTGGTGGTGGGGGTGGTGGCCACCGACCCGGCCCACTCGGCGTACGCGCGTGTTGAGGCCGTTCCGGCCTACGTGCTGCACCGGGACCCCGGATTCCACCGGCTACTCGCCCGCCATGGTGCTCTGGGGCCCTTGGAGGCGGTGGAACTCCAGGCGGCGCACCTGCACGAACGTCCTTCCCGTTCCCCCGCAGGGCTACTGCGGGCGCGGCGGCAGATCGTGAGTTTCCACGGCCGTCAGGAGCTGATGAAGGACCTGACCGCCTGGTGCCTGGACGGCGAGGACTTCGCCGCCCGGCTGATCCACGGCCCCGGCGGGCAGGGCAAGACCCGGCTCGCCCACGAGCTGGCCGACCGCCTCTCGGACCCGGCCGGTTCTCACCGATGGGCGGCCCTGTGGCTGGACCGGGACGCACCCGCCGAAGCCCTGGAGGCGGTGGCGAAGGTGGCGGTGCCACTGCTGGTGGTGGTCGACTACGCCGAGACCCGCACCGGCCAGCTCACGGCGCTCTTGGACGTCTGTGACAGGCGCGACGGCACCATTCCCGTGCGGGTACTGATGCTGGCCCGGACCGGCGGCGAGTGGTGGCACAACCTGCCGTCCGGCAGCGACTCCTGCGGGGAGCTCCTCGATACGGCTACCGCCACCTATCTGCCGCCGCTCATCGCCGAACCCGACGATCGTGCGGCCGAATACCGACTGGCCCTCACCCACCTGGCCACCGCGCTTCCCACTGTGCGCGGTCAGGGACCGGTGGACTGGGGCACGAAGTCCTCGGCGCTCCCGGTCCCGGATCTCCAGGGCGACGAGTGGCAGAGCGCCCTGGCCGTTCACATGCGGGCCTTGGCCGACCTGCTCGACGCCGCCCACCCCACGGTGGCAGCGGTGAGAGGGCGCGGGACGGTCGAGGACCGGCTCCTCGAACACGAGGCGCGCTACTGGAATGCTGCCGCTCACAGTCACGGCCTGGACGGGAAGTCGCTCCAAGGGGAGCTGCGGAACCTGCTCGCGATCGCCTTCACTCTCACTCCCGCCAACACGGAGGACGCCGCTGCACTGGTCAAGGCTCTGCCAGGGTTGCGGGACAAGGATGAGGCCGACAGGCGGCAGGTAGTCCGATGGGTCACCTCGCTCTACCCGGCGGAGGAGAACCGGATGTGGGGGCAACTCCAGCCGGACCGTCTCCTGGAACGCTTCCTGGGTCTGCGATTGGAGGAGACTCCGGATCTGTTCACCCCCTACCTGGAGGGCATCGCCCCGGACGATGCCGAACGGCTGCTGACCCTGTACGCGCGTGCCGCGGCCCAGCCCGCGTTCAACTCGGCGCTGGACGCGAAGCTGACCCGGCTGTGCACCGACCATGCCCAAGAGTTGGGGTCGGCGGCCATCGAAGTGGCCACTCAGGTCGAAGCACCTCGGCCGCTTATCGACGCCCTACACGCTTTGACCAGTGATCGTGATGTTCCCCTGCAAGTACTCCAAAAGCTGCACAACCGTCTACCGGATTTCAGCCACCGACTCGCTGAGTACGCCGCCGCACTCAGCACACGCCTGGTTGACCTCCGCCGCACCCTGGCCGAGCAACGCCCCGACACCTACCTACCCGACCTCGCCACCTCCCTCAACAACCAATCCGTCCGTCTGGCCGCCCTGGGACAGACCGAACAAGCACTCCAAGCCATCACCGAAGCCGTCGACCTCTACCGCACCCTGGCCGAGCAACGCCCCGACACCTACCTACCCGACCTCGCCACCTCCCTCAACAACCAATCCGTCCGTCTGGGTGCCCTGGGACAGACCGAACAAGCACTCCAAGCCATCACCGAAGCCGTCGACCTCTACCGCACCCTGGCCGAGCAACGCCCCGACACCTACCTACCCGACCTCGCCATGTCCCTCAACAACCAATCCGTCGACCTAGCTGACCTGGGCCAGACCGAAGCAGCACTGAAAGCCATCACCGAAGCCATCAGTATCCGCCGACAACTCGCGGCCTTGCGGCCTGTGGTGTACCAGAAGGATCTGGAGAAGTCCCTGCAAGTTCTCGCGTGGCTGGAAGGTGATGATGATTAGATTCCGCCAGCCACCAGCGCAACCGGGCGGGACTCATAGCAAATAAGGGTGCGGGAAGCATAATTCCGCACCCTGGTAATTGTTGGAGCTGGCCAGAAATCGGCCGTTCCCGCCGAGGTTGCCGTTCGGGGAATGGCGGGGCCCGGCCGGGCTGGAACGCCCGGCCGGGGTGGGGGTCAGACGAAGCAGTTGCCCGGCTGCTTGACGAGGTAGGTCGAGGAGGCCCAGCGGTTGGTGCCGAGCTGGCGGAAGCCGTTGGTGGTGTTCTGGCTGGCGGTCACGAGTGCGCCGTTGGCCAGCGAACCCACGATGGAGTAGTTGGTTCCGGGGCCGCTGCGGATGTTGAGGCCGCCGTTGGCGCTGACCTTGTACCTGCACCAGACCGTGGAGGCGGCGGGCACCTGTTCCGGGGCGGGGGCCGCCTGGGCGGGGGCGGACAGGCCGACGACGACGGCACTGGCGGCGACGGCCGCGGCGGCCAGACCGCGGGCGAAACGACGGGACTTCGTAGCCTTCACAGGCTTTCCTCCAACGTTCAAGGCTTGATCGGGGGACCTCGGCCGAGGATGGAATTCCATGGTGGGGCAGGCCTTCGGAATCCTCGATCAGGGTAACGGGAAAGTCCATTCCGCGCAGGATTCCGACCACATCAGGCCACCCTCTCGGCATTCTCCGCCAAAGGCCAGAGAAGTCTCGTACAAGGGTTGACCGGGTTCTCGGATCGCCCTATCCTCACGCGCGAGAATTGGGTACCCGGTACCAATGCGGAATCAGGGTGCGGGAGGCCGGCCGCCACCGGCCATCGCGGGTCCGCTGTTCCCTCGCGGGGCCGGGGCCTGGGATGCTGGCCCAGGCAAGCCCCCCGCCCCGAGGAGAACACGTGGACATCCCTCTCACGACCGCCGTGCAGACCCTGCGCGAACAGCTCATGGAGGCAGCGGAGCAGGGCGAGGGGGCGGAGATCACCTTCGAGGTGGGCCCCATCGAGATGGAGTTCGAGGTCGAGTTCCGGGTGGACGCCCGGGCCAGGACCGGGTTCGCGGCCTGGATCGCCACCGCCGAGGCCGAGGCCGGGGTCGAGCGCGGCCGTACGCAGCGGGTGGCGTTCACGCTCACGCCGCGCACCAGGGACGGCAAGGACGTGTCCATCACCAGCGGTCGGCGGGTCGACACCGGCCCGGAGGCGTTCTCCGGCCATCTGGGCCGTTGATCTCCCCCCTCGGTGTCCCGTCGTAGAAGCAGGTATCGGCCTTGGTCCAGCGCATCGTCCACCTCACCCATCCCGGCGGCCGGGGCTCCGGCTATGTGATCGCCCCCGGGCTCGTCCTCACCAGCGCCCACGTGGTGCCCGACGGCCCGGGCGCCGAGGTCCAGGTGTTCTCCCTCGCCGACCTGCGTACCCACACCGGGACCGTCGCCTGGCGCGGCACCCCGGACGGACGCGATGACGCCGCCCTGGTCGAGGTCCCCGACGCCCGGCTCGTCGAGACCCCTGTCCGGTGGGGGCGCATCGTCACCAACGTGCCCGGCACCGGGTGTCAGGCGTGGGGGTTCCCCGACGTCGCCCAGCGCGAGGGGCAGCCGATCGAGACCGCCCAGCCCGCCGGGACGATCAACCCCGGCAACCGGTACCTGGGCGACCGCTACACCATGGACATCACGGCCCACCCGCCCCGCTGGGAGGGGAGGGGTTCGCCGTGGGCCGGGCTGTCCGGCGCCGCCCTGGTGTGCGACGACCTGGTGGTGGGGGTGGTGGCCACCGACCCCGCCCACTCCGCGCACGCGAGCATCGAGGCCGTCCCCGCCTACGTCCTGCACCGGGATCCGGGCTTTCGCGACGTGCTCGACCGGCACGGCGCCCTGGGGCCGCTGGAGGCGGTCGAACTGCGGGACGCGCACCTGCACGAGCGGCCCACCCGCTCCCCGGCAGGGCTGTTGCGCGCGCGGCGGCGGGTGGTGGACTTCCACGGCCGCTCCGAGCTGATGGCGGACCTGGCCGCCTGGTCCGCGGACGGCGAGGACTTCGCCGCCCGGCTGATCCACGGCCCCGGCGGGCAGGGCAAGACCCGGCTCGCCCACGAGCTGGCCGACCGCCTCTCGGACCCGGCCGCCGCCCGTCGGTGGGCGACCCTGTGGCTGGACCGGGACGCACCCGCCGAAGCCCTGGACATGGTGGCGAAGGTGACCGTCCCGCTGCTGGTGGTGGTCGACTACGCCGAGACGCGCACCGCCCAGCTGATCGCGCTCCTGAACGCCTGCGACCGGCGCGACGCCACCACCCCCGTGCGGGTGCTGATGCTGGCCCGCACCGCCGGGGACTGGTGGGAGAACCTGCCCTCCGGCAGCGACGCCTGCGGCGAACTCCTCGACACCGCCACGGCCACCTACCTGCCGCCGCTGGTGGCCGCTCCCGAGGACCGGGCGGACGAGTACCGGCTCGCCCTGACCCACCTGGCCGCCGCGCTGCCCACCGTGCGCGGCCGGGAGTCGGTGGACTGGGCCGCGGCGGCCGCCCGGATGTCCGCCCCGGACCTGCGGTCCGACGAGTGGCGGAGCGCGCTGGCCGTTCACATGCGCGCCCTGGCCGACCTGCTCGACGTCACCGACCCGGCCGTGGCGGTGGCCGGGGCAGCGGCGGCGGGCGGGCGCCGACCGGTCGAGGACCGGCTCCTGGAGCACGAGATCCGCTACTGGGAGACCACCGCCCGCGGTCACGACCTGAGCCGCGAGCGGCTTCCCGACAGCCTGCGGGACCTGCTCGCGATCGCCTTCGCCCTCACCCCCGCGGACCCCGGCCGGGCAGCCCTGCTGGTCGGGGCCGCCCCGGGCCTGCGGGACCGGGGCGAGGCGGAGCGGCGGCAGGCCGTCCGGTGGATCACCTCGCTCTACCCGGCGGAGGAGAACCGGATATGGGGGCAGCTCCAGCCCGACCGGCTCCTGGAACGCTTCCTGGGCCTGCGGCTGAAGAAGACCCCGGACCTGTTCGCCCCCTACCTGGACGGCATCGCCCGGGACGATGCCGAACGGCTGCTGACGCTGTACGCGCGCGCCGCGGCCCAGCCCGCGTTCGACTCGGCACTGGACGCGCAGCTGGCCCGGCTGTGCGCCGACCACGCCCGGGAGCTGGGGCCGGCGGCCATCGAGGTGGCCACCCAGGTCGAGGCGCCGCAACCGCTCATCGACGGCCTGAACGCCGTGAGCGGCGATCCCGACGCCCCCGTGCGGGTGCTCGAAGGCCTGCACAACTCCCTGCCTCCCTCCAGCCAACGGCTCGCCGAGTACGCCGCCGAGCTCAGCACCCGCCTGGTCGACCGCCACCGCGCCCTCGCGGAGCGGCGGCCCGACCTCCACCTGCCCGACCTCGCCGCCTCCCTGAACAACCGGGCCGTCGAACTGGGCGACCTGGGCCGGCGCGAAGAGGCACTGGAGGCCGCCTCCGAGGCCGTGGGCGTCTACGCGACCCTGGTCGAACAGAGACCGGACCTCCACCTGCCCGGGTTCGCCGTCGCTCTCGGCACCCTGTCCAGCCGGCTGGGCGACCTGGGCCGGCACGAAGAGGCGCTGAAGGTCTCCGCCGACGCCGTGCGCGTCCGCAGGGCACTGGTCGGGCGGCGCCCGGACCTCCACCTGCCCGACCTCGCGATGTCCCTCAACAACCAGGCCGACCACCTGAGCACCCTGGGACGGCACGAAGAGGCGCTGGAGGCCGTCAGCGAGGCCGTGCACGTCCGTCGGGCCCTGGCCGACCGGCAC
>NZ_JBJJBV010000274.1:0-8783 GCF_045446735.1 Nocardiopsis protaetiae | reverse complement strand
CCGGGCCGGAGGCGGTCCGGGTCGCGAACTGGGAGGCGGAGCGAGAGGCCCTGGAGCGCAGGATCACCACGCTCGAACAGGAGGAGCTGCGCCGGCGGACGGCGCAGGACGGGGACGGCGAAGAGGACACGGCCTCCCCGCACGAACAGGCCCGGCGGCTGCGCCAGGAGATCCAGGAGACCGCGGCGGACCTGAACCGCTTGGAGGACGAGGCCCGGCAGTGGGGCCGCACGTTCCGGGACACGACGCGGGACGCCTCGGACCGGTTGGACGCGATCACGCAGCTCCTCGACGCGGTGGCGTCCCGCACCGACGGCACCGCAAGGTCCGTGCAGCGGATGCGGGCGGAGATGCTGGAGGCCCGCACCCACCACCGGGCCGCCGAGCGGTCCGTCGAGGTGGCGCAGACGCACTTCCAGGGGCGGTCGAACCGCTCGGCGGACCTGGACCGGCTCATCGGCCCCGACGTCCCCGGCACGTCGGTGTCCCCCCGGCCACGCGACGGCGACGCCCACGGCACCCTGGACCGGGTCGGGGAGATCCTGGACGACGCGGACGCGCTGTTCGCCGCCGCGCAGGACAAGGTGAGCCGGCAGCAGGGCTCGGTCACCGCGACGCGGGAGAGCGTCTCCGATCTCCGCGACCGGCTCGGCACCCTGCACGGTGACGCGGACGCCACGCAGAACCGGCTGATCCCACTGGTCGAGGCACTACAGGAGCGGATGCAGAACCTGGTGGGGCGGGCGTCCCCGGACACGGAGGGCGCCGCCCCGCCGCCGACCGGCCACGACGGCCGCGGCGACCGGCGGGACCGCGACGAGCCCGACAACGGCGGGGAGATCCCGGTCCGGGCCCCCGGACCGGCACCGCGGGACGGTGCCCCGGTCGAGGTGTTCCGGGCCGTGACCGGCGGCGCGTTCCGACCGGACCTGGACACCGCCCGGCGGCTCCTGCCCGAGGTGCGCGAGGCGCGCGCCGAGGCGGCCCACGCCTTCGAACAGGCCCGGGCCTTCCGGCGGGAGGCCGCCCTCCAACGCGAGAGCGCACCCTGGATGTCGACGCTGTACACGGCGATGGCCGAGGGCGCCCGCGAGCGCGGGCTCGCCGCCGAACGGCACGCCGACGAACTCCACGACCGGCTCCGCACGGCACTCGACGGCGGCGCGCCCGTCCAGGTCAACGCAGTGCTCGGCCAGGAGGCGCAGAGCCCGCTCCCCGCGCCGTCGCGGCCGACCGCGACCGAGTCCCCCGCGCCCGAGAAGGGCCCCCAGGACCCGCCGCGGCCGAAGGAGCCCACCACCTCCACCCGGAAGGAGCGCTCCGCCGGGCTCCTCGCGTCCAAGGATCCCGACAGCGACTCCGACGGCGACCCCGGTCCCCTCACCCGGAGAAGCGGTGGCCTGGGCACCGGCGGAGCCGACGGCCGGGGCGTCGGCGAGGGCGGACCCCCGCCGCCCAAGGACGGCACGAGCGCCACCCCCGGCGAGCCCGTCTACGCGCTGGACTACCTCCTGGAGTCCCGCCTGATGGGCCCGCAGCTGATGTTCGCCGACCACCTGGCCACCGCCGTCGGCACCACGCGGACCACGACCACGGGTCGGACCGCGCTGTCCGACGCCGAGAACACCGCGTTCCTCCAGGCCCTGGACGCGGAGATCGCGCGCGTGGGCGTGCCGCCCTTCCTGCGGGGCACGGGGCACCCCGTCACCTTCACCGTCGGTCAGCAGCAATGGACGGCCGACGTGCGCCTGCGCTCGGACCGCGACGCCTACCGTCTGCTGCCCGCCGACACCGACGGCGACTCGCCCCAGTACCTGCTCAGCCGCGGCCACGAGCGCGGACACACCACCGGCACCTCGACGGGGAACTCCACCGGCTCGGGCCGCTCCCTCAGCCTGAAGTTCAGCGGCAACCCGATCTTCCTGGGCGCCGACGCCCTGACCGGCGCCTCCATCGGCCCCAACGTCAGCCTGGGCGGAAAGTTCTCCCAGGGGGCGCGCTCCACCGCCACCTCCGCGTCCGTCAAGACCACCGCGGCCACCGCGATCGAGAACGCCTCCTCGGTGTTCCTGTACGCGGCGGACCTGCGGATGACCGCGGACATCCGCCCGCCCGACGGACATCCCACCCTGGCCGGGCCGTTCACCGAGCACGCCGTCGCGCACGACGCGATGGCCCTGGCCCTCCAGGGCGAGGTCGCCGCCTCCTCGGCGCAGGCGCCCCGGCACATCGACTTCTCCCAGGGCGACGACCCGCGGACGGAGCACGGTGGGCTGCCGCTCAGGCTCAGCGAGGTCGTCCACGTGGCCACCGCCCAGGACGGCACGGTCACCCGGACGACACTCGGCGACTGGGTGGCCGAGCGGCTGGTGCCGAGCGGGGAGGACGGGAACAAGGCGAAGAAGGTGCGGGAGCGCGGGACCCTGCGCTCGTACATCCGGGAGGCCCTGACCCGGGAGAAGCTCCAGGAGTACCTGCCCAACATGGGCGCCAGCGCGATCACCCTGACCCTGTCCGACCCCGACGGCACCAGCCGCATGGTACGGCTGTCGAGCAGGCCGGTGGAGGCCACGGCCAGGGACCACACGCCGAAGGTGTCGGAGTTCAGCAAGTTCGACACCGTGGACCGCTCCTCCGGGCACTCCAACACCCGGTCGCGGTCCCGGGGTTTCAGTATCGGCGCCGGTTTCGGCGCGGCGTTCGAGCTGCCCAGCGGGCACACGCTGCGCATGGACACACCGACGCTGGAGTACAGCTACAACCGGTCCCGGAGCAGGACCCACGACCAGAAGCAGAGCGGGTCGCGGCGGACCCTGACCCGCGCGGTCGCCGAGGGCGAGGACGTCGTCTCCTACGACGTGCGGCGCGCATTCACCGCGCAGGCGGAGGGCGACGCGACACCCACCGTGTTCGAGGGGAGCAGCACCGAGCTGATCCCCCTGTCGGACGCGCTCGACTGGAACCGAGCGGCCACCCGGACGGGCGGCGGGCAGCCGGTCCCGGACCCGAACGCCCCGCTCCCGCCGTTGCTCAACCTGCGCGAGACCCGCGTCACCGACTTCACCGGTGCGACCGTGACGGGGTACGCCCGCACCGGTCCCCCGGACCCGGACGGGTTCTCCGTGTACGAGCGGCTGGCGTACAACGTGCTCCAGGAGATCGCCCGGATCCACCCCGGCATGGTCATCCCGGACCTGGCGCGGACGAGTACGAACTACGCGCGCCGGGCGGCGAACACCCCGTTCCACCAGCGGACCCTGCGCGAGCGGCAGTGGTTCCGGCGCAGCCGGAACATCGCCCGGGACAACACCATGCGGGTGCTGGAGGCACTGTCGGAGTCCTCTCTGCGCTCCCGCGCGGGCGAGCTGGCCTCCCCCGAAGGGCTGCCGATCCACCTGACCGAGGACGCCACCCTCGACCCGAAGCTGATGTGGAAGAGGGAGGAACTGCTGCGTCCCGACACCGTGACCGTGCGCGTCCACGCGAACTTCGGCCCGCTCCAGCACCACAAGGAGGTCCCCACCCAGACGGGTACGCGCTCGGGCGGGTCGGCCGGGTTGGACTCCTCACGGGGCAAGGGGTCCACGCACACCGTCAGCCTGGGCGCGGGGTTCGGGCAGATACGCCCGGAGCAGGAGGACGCGCGCGGCCTGCCCTCCCGGTTCGGCGCGGTGTCCGCCTCGCTGGTCGGCACCATGGGCCGGTCGATCAGCCGGTCGCTGGGCCTGTCCCACACCAACGACGAGTACCTCTTCTTCCCCGGCGGGTCGGACCGCTGGCACAGCAACGTGGCCTTCAGCGCGCGCCTGCACGAGTACGACGCCGACGACCTGACCCGCGGCGGCGCCGGGGTTCCGCTGCCGAGCGCCGTGCTGACCGCCCGCGCCACCCTGAGCACGACGCGGACCCGGACCGCTCCGGTGACACCCCGGCCCGTGGGGACCGCCGCGCGCCCGGCGCTGCCACCGATCGCCGAGGAGACCGGGGTCGACGGGACCGGCGACGGAACGGCCGGGGCCGGGGGGCCCGCGCCCGCCACCGCTCCGCCGCCCGGGGTCGAACCGCTCAACGCCGACCGGGCCCGGCGGATGATCGGCGGCCACCTCTTCCGCGAGGCCGTGCCCGCCGACCCCGACTCGACACCCGAGCGCACCCGCGCCCGGCAGTTGTTGCAGGCCGGCGGGACCCCGACACGCGTGGCCACCGACCTGCCCGGCCAGAACAGCGGCAATGTGCTGCGGAACACGTACCGAACGATCGTGGGACCGAGGCGCGGCCCGTACGGGATCTTCGACGGCTTCGGCCGCAAACTCCGCAGGTTCCTGGAGACCGGGGGCTCGGGCCGGTCCTCCCTGGAGAACCTGCTGTCGTCCGACACCCTGTCCTCCGGCCCGGGCCTGACCTCCCGCACCGGTGTGCGCTCGCGCGAGGAGATGAGCGGCGGGCTCCTCTCCCCGCACGACGTGCGCTTCACCACCGCCACCCGGGTCGAACCGGAGGCGATCGAGGACCTCCAGCAGGTCCGCGCCCAGATGATCATGGTCGGCGAGACCACCCTGAACATGAGCTCCGCCGCCACCCGCTCCACGAGCGTGGACGCCCGCCTGGGCGGCTCCGTGGCCGGGACGAGCAACCGCTACGTCAACAAGGACGTCCAGGAGAACGACCCCGACAACCGGCTCACCCCCGGGAACGCGATCCGTCCGATCCCCCTGGGCGCTCCCGGCTACACCTGGAACCTCCTCTCCTCCCGGCTCACCGACACCGTGACCGCGTCGTTCTCCTCGACGATCATCCTGGTGCCCAAGCACATGACGGCATACGCCTACCGGATGTCGGGGCGGATCAGCCAGGCCGTGGAGCTGATGAAGAACTGGGGCATCGTGTTCCCGGCCCGCTGGTACACGCAGTTCCGGGGATGGACGGCCCAGGTCTCCGACCTGCTGTCGGGGTACGTGTCGGCGCGCGACGCCCAGGAGGCGGGCGTGATCCTGGACCGGGTCGCCGAACAGCAGGACGGCAGCCTGGTCGTGGACTCGCAGCCGAACCCGGGCAAGCCCACCCACGCCCGTGTCCGCCCCGGGTTCGAGGGCTCGGGCCGCCGCGCCCAGCCCGCCGACCCCACCGCGGCACTGCACGACCTGGCGACCAACCTGGCCGCCCAGAACCTAGAGCTGACCGCGCAGAGCCGGGAGCGGCTGCTCCAGGCACTGACCACCCAGCTCGGCAACGCCACCGACGACACCACACCGGTCCCGGTGCGCGTCCGCGAACTGGGCCCGGACCCGGTGGACGACGCCACCTTCCCGCGGCCGATGCGCCGGGCCCGCAACGCGCACGTCCACCTGCGCACCGTGGTGGGCGCCCAGACCACCACCGTGGACCACATGGCCTCCTCCGACGCCATGATCGAGTCGCACACCTGGAAGACCGGCGACTCCCACACCGACACGGACACCACCGGCGGGTCCTTCTCCGCCGACGCCGTCCTGCTCCAGCCCACCCCGTTCACGGGCGACGAGAGCGGACCGGACGACCAGCCCGGGCAGCGGCCCCTGTTCGTCACCCCCGCCGCCGGCCGGAGCGTCGGCCACAGCGACAGCCGGACGCAGAGCCACGCGACCGGGGAGACGCACAAGGTCCGCCTGGACATCTTCGGCCCCTACGTGAAGCTGGAGCAGGACACGACCGTGTCGCTGACACTGGTCGGCCGGAACGGGCTGAACATCACCGGCCGCGGCGACGGCGGCACGGTCCGGACCACCTACCCCTACCCCTACATCGACTTCTCCGACCCGGCGACGGCCGCGACGGCGACCACCACGGGCGGGGCGATCGCGACCACGGGCGGGGCCGCCACCGGACCGCCCCCCGCACGCCCCGAGCAGCCCGACCCGAACACACACGACCCCGCGCAGAACTCGCTCGGCCAGGTGCTGTCCGAATGGGCCCGGCGGACCACCGCCGCCCGGCGGGCCGCCGACGCCCAGGCCCTCCCCGACGTGCCCGCCGACCTCCTGTTGCTGCCCACCGCCGTCCAGGGCAGCACGGACACCCTGCGGGACACCGCGATCGTCGTGGTCGCCCGCTCCCTCAACTGGAACCACCGGGACGGGGAGATCCACAACGGCGCCTACACCCCCGAGGCGGTGGCCCGGGCCCGCCGGTTCATCGCCGACAAGCTGCTGCTCGACCGCCTGTACACGCCCATCGACCAGAGCACCGCCTCCCTCTCCCTCAAGTCCCTGTTCCACCAGGCCATGCACCGCCCCCAGGGCACGCCCATCCTCACCATCGGCGACACCGAGTGGCGGCTCAAGGCCCTGCCGGACTTCCACGGCGCCCGCATCCTGGACACCGTCCCGGGTTCGCGGCTGAGCCGGGAGGAGGCCACCGAGGAGACCTCCAACACCTCGGCCGGGTACACCGCCACCACCGGCCAGGAGGGCTCGGTCCGCCCGGCCATGGTGAACACCGAATCCCCCGTCTACGAGGACCACGCCGCGGTCATAACCGCGACGCCCGGTCCGGGCACCGCGCGCAACGCGTCCTCCAGAGCGGAGGGCGAGGCGAACAAGAGCTCCCGGCTGCCCGAGTCCGAGGACAACCGGTCGGGCCCCGCCTACCTGGTCGAGTTCGACGTGACCTGGGCGGTGGCCGCCGAGAGCAAGGTGGAGACGCCCTTCTGGAAGCGCGGCGACGGCGGCCCCCTGCGCGCCTCCGGCGAGACCACCGGCACCGTCAGCGGCTGGGTGACCCAGAGCGACGCGATCCGGCTGGGCATCCTCGACCCCGCGCGGGCCCCGCAACTGCTCACCCTGAACAACGACGTCCACACCGCCCGCGCCAACCTCGCCGACGCCGAGGGCGACTACATGCGCGACCGGACGGACCTGGAGGGCCCCGTCCAGGACTTCGTCCGCGCCCACCAGGCCCACACCCGGGCGACCACCCCCGCCGCCCCGCAACCCACCGGGGACGGGACACAGCAGCCCGCGCCCGCCCCGGTGGACCCGGCGGCCGTCGCGCGCACCCGGCAGGCCCTGGCCCGGGCCCGCCAGGAGTACGACGACCAGGTCCAGCGCTATCAGGCGTCCCTGAGCGGATACAACACGCGCATCGACGAGTGGACCGCCACCCTGAACCGCACGCGGGGCACCCTGGCGTCGATCAACACCCCGGCACCCGCCACCGCTCCCCCGGCGCCCGCCCCGGCACCGGCCACGGCGCCCGGCTACGGGCCGCAGGTGTCGGACCACCTGGTCGAGCGGTTCGCCTCCGAACTCAACCTGGTCCCGACCGGGGAGGACCCCACCGGCCCGACCGCCGTGAACGCGGCTCGGGAGGCCGCGCGGAAGGCGGCGGACCGGATCCAGGACTTCGCCGCCAAGGTCAACCAGACCCGCGTCGACCTCGACGTCATCTCCGGGGACGTGAGCGGGGCGAGGGCGCGGATCACCGGCTTCGGAGCGACCACCGCCACCGCGACGAGGCAGACCGCCGACCGGACCACCACCCTCGGCGACCGCCTCACACCCCTGGGCACCGAGGCCGAGCGGCTCCGGACGGACATGGACAATGCCCTGGCCGACGGGACCGACCAGCGCGCTGCCCGGATCTCCCGGGTGTTGCGGGAGATGACCGGACTGCACAGGCAGGCGACCGAGCTGCACCAGGACGCCGAGGCCCACAACACCCAGGCCGAGACCCGGGCCGCCCAGGCCCGCAACCGGGTCGAGGAGGCACGGAACCTGCTGACGAACGGCCGCACCGGCGTCGCGAACGCCCGGGCCGCCGTGGACCGCTGGCGCGGGTTCACACCGCTCAGGGAGGCCGACCTGAGCGAGGCGGAGATGACCCTGCGCCTCGCCGGGCAGGACCCGGGCCTTCCGGTGAACGGGCTGACCGCGGCGCGCGCGAACCTGAGGTACAACGCCCAGGACATGCGGGACACCCTGCGGACCGCGGAGGCCGTCCTCCAGGAGGTGGCCGCGGGAGAGCGGGTCCTGCCCGCACTCGTCACCGACGCCGACGGCGCCGCGGCCGCCCACCGGGACGCCGCCGACCTGGCCCGGGACACGAACGCCCTGGCCGACCTCCTCCGGCAGAGAGTCGCCGCGCTCAGCACCGTGGACACCGGTGGCGGCCGGAGCGGGGCGCCCCGCGACGATGACAACGCCCCCGCACCCGCCCCGGTGCCGGAGCGGCCCACCGGCGGACAGCAGCCCATCACCGTGCTCACCGCGCTGACCGACACCCCCGACCTGGGCTCCCGCCTGGAGGAGGCCAGGACCCTGGTCCGGGAGGCCCACGCACGGCGCTCAGCCGCCGTCCGGCACTTCACGGCGGCCCGGAGCCTGCGGGAGTCGGCCGAACGCTACCGGGAGACCTCCCCCGAACTCGCCGATTTCGTCACCCTCGTGTCCCGGGACGAGATGGCCAAGGGCTGGGCCGCGCACCGGCACGCCGCGGAGCTGGAGGGCCCCATGAACGCCCTCCTGCGCCCCACCGGGCCCGTGCAGGCGTTCCCCTTCCTGGGGAGGGAGGACGACGGCGGCCGCCCGGCGCGGCGGACGCCACCGCCCGTCCGCGACACCCCCGGCGCGAGCACCTCGGGCGGGCCCGGCGGTTCGGGCGGCCCGAGCAGGTCCGGCGGCTCGGGCGGCCCGGGCCGCCCCCTGCCCCCGCGACCGGTACCGACCGCGCAGACCGGCGGCTCCCCGGCGCGACCGCTGCCCACGCCCGGCCCCGACGCCGTCCTGCGCGCGGATGAGGCGGTCCCG
>NZ_JBJJBV010000273.1:0-8719 GCF_045446735.1 Nocardiopsis protaetiae | reverse complement strand
CGCCAGCGTGACGGCTCCCATGGCCAGCCGCGGCGCGGGCGCGGGGCGCGGCCGCTCGCCACGGTCGGCGCGGCCCAGGGGGAGCAGGGGGGAGGGCATGCGCCCCATCGTAGGAGCCCGGCGCCCTCCCGGGCAGCCCTCGGAGCGGCGTTCGGGGCGGGATCCGGGGCGGGCTTCGCAAATCTCTTTATCCAGAGTGTTGACGAAGTCGTGTGACGTGGGCAACGTTGAGCACGTCGGCCAGGGACGTGACCGAGGAGGTCCACCGTGCACGATGACCGCAAGCTGACCGAGGCGCGCCTGGAGAGGGTCCTGCGCGAACGCGTATGGCCCGCCGTCCACGGCCCGTCCGTCCCCCTGGAGGTGTCCCGCTGGGACGCCCCCGGGGAACCCGTCCCCGCCCCGGAGGGCATCAACGCCCCCCACACCCCCGCCGCCGCGGGCGACGCCTGGGGTCCCGCCTGGGGCACCACCTGGTTCCGGTTCCGGGGCCGCGTGCCGCAGGAGTGGGCGGACCGCACCGTCGAGGCCGTCATCGACCTCGGCTTCGACGCGAACATGCCCGGTTTCCAGGCCGAGGGCCTGGTCCACCGCCCCGACGGGACGGTGGTCAAGGGCCTCAACCCGCGCAACGCCTGGGTGCGCCTCCCCGGCGGCGGGACCGAGGTCGACCTCCACGTGGAGGCCGCCGCCAACCCCGTCATCCTCGGCAACCCGCCCTTCCAGCCCACCGACCTGGGCACCGCCCCCGCCGGCCCGGACGGCGCCCCCCTGTACCGGCTGGCCCGCGCCGACCTGGCCGTGTTCCAGGAGCAGGTGTGGGAGCTGGCCATGGACCTGGACGTCGTCGGCGGCCTCATGCGCGAGCTGGACCCCGGCGACCCCCGCCGCTGGGAGCTGCTGCGCGCCGCCGAACGCGCCCTGGACCTGCTCGACCTCCAGGACGTCCCCGGCACCGCCGAACGCGCCCGCGGGGCCCTGGCCGGAGCACTGGCCTCCCCGGCGGCGCCCGCCGCCCACCGGCTCTCGGCGGTGGGCCACGCCCACATCGACTCCGCCTGGCTGTGGCCGCTGCGCGAGACCAAGCGCAAGGTCGCCCGCACCTCCGCCAACGTGGTCAACCTGCTGGACGACCACCCCGAGCTGGTCTTCGCCATGTCGCAGGCCCAGCAGTGGGCGTGGCTCCAGGAGCACCGCCCCGACGTGTTCGCGCGGGCGGCGCAGGCCGCCAAGGAGGGCCGGTTCGTGCCGGTGGGCGGCATGTGGGTGGAGTCCGACACCAACATGCCGGGCGCGGAGGCCCTGGCCCGCCAGTTCGTGTACGGCAAGCGGTTCTTCCGCGACGAGCTGGGCATCGACACCCAGGAGGTGTGGCTGCCCGACTCGTTCGGCTACTCCGCGGCGCTGCCCCAGCTCATCCGCCTGTCGGGGTCGCGCTGGTTCCTCACCCAGAAGATCTCGTGGAGCCAGACCAACACCTTCCCGCACCACACGTTCCGCTGGGAGGGCCTGGACGGCACCCGGGTGTTCACCCACTTCCCGCCGGTGGACACCTACAACTCCGAGCTGACCGGCCACGAGCTCGCCCACGCCGCCCGCAACTTCCGGGAGAAGGGCCGCGCCACCCGCTCCATGGTCCCGTTCGGGCACGGCGACGGCGGTGGCGGCCCCACCCGCGAGATGCTGGGCCGGGCCGCCCGGCTGGCCGACCTGGAGGGCTCGCCCCGGGTGGAGATCCAGCGCCCGGAGGTGTTCTTCGCCGAGGCGGAGGCCGAGTACCCGGACGCCCCGGTGTGGTGGGGGGAGCTGTACCTGGAGTTCCACCGCGGCACCTACACCAGCCAGGCCCGCACCAAGCAGGGCAACCGCCGCTGCGAGCACCTGCTGCGCGAGGCCGAGCTGTGGTGGACCACCGCGGCGGTGCGCCGCGGCGCGGACTACCCGCACGAGGCGCTGGACCGGATCTGGCGCACCGTCCTGCTCAACCAGTTCCACGACATCCTGCCGGGCAGCTCCATCGCCTGGGTGCACCGGGAGGCCGCCGAGACCTACGCGGAGGCCGAGGCCGAACTCGGCGCGCTCATCGACCGGGCGCAGCGGCTGCTGGTCGGCCCGGGCGACGAGGTGATCGAGTTCAACGCCGCCCCGCACGACCGCGACGGCGTCCCCGCCCTGGGCGCCGCGCCCCGGGTCTCCCCCGAGGGGGACACCGCCACAGAGACGGCCGACGGCGGGTACCTGCTGGACAACGGCCTGCTCACCGTCCGCGTGGACGCCCGCGGCCTGGTCACCTCCGTGGTCGACCGTGAGACCGGCCGGGAGGCGCTGGCCGGCCCGGCCAACCTGCTCCAGCTCCACCAGGACCTGCCCAATCAGTGGGACGCCTGGGACGTGGACTCCTTCTACCGCAACACCGTCACCGACCTCACCGGCGTGGACGGGATCGAGGCCGTCGACGACGGCCTCCGGATCTCCCGCTCCTTCGGTGACTCCTCGGTGGTGCAGACCCTCACCCTGGCCCCCGGCTCCCGGCGGCTGGACGTGGACACGGTCGTGGACTGGCACGAGCGGGAGAAGTTCCTCAAGGCCGCCTTCCCCCTGGACGTGCGCGCGGAGTCCTCCGCCTCGGAGATCCAGTTCGGGCACGTGCACCGCCCGACGCACACCAACACCTCCTGGGACGCCGCCCGGTTCGAGATCTGCGCCCACCGCTGGGTGCACGTGGCCGAACCCGGCTACGGGGCGGCGCTGGTCAACGACTCCACCTACGGCCACGACGTCACCCGCGACGTGCGCGAGGACGGCGGCACCACCACGACGGTCCGCCTGTCGCTGCTGCGCGCGCCGCGCTTCCCCGACCCCGACACCGACCAGGGCGAGCACCGGTTCCGGTACGCGCTGGTGCCGGGGGCGGAGGTGGCGGACGCGGTCCGCGAGGGGTACCGGCTGAACCTGCCGCCGCGCGAGGTCGGCGGTTCCGGCACGGTCGAGCCCCTGGTGCGGGTGGAGGGGGCGGGGGTGGCCGTGGAGTCGGTCAAGCCCGCCGACGACCGCTCCGGCGACGTGGTGGTGCGCCTGTACGAGTCGCTGGGCGCCCGCACCCGCGCGACCGTCCGCTTCGGGTTCCCGGTCGCCGGGGTCCGTGCGGTCGACCTGCTGGAGGAGGAGTACGAGGGCGCTCCGGACCTGGAGGCGGGGGAGGGGGACGTGGCGTTCTCCCTGCGCCCCTTCCAGATCGTCACCCTGCGGCTGCGCCGCTGAGCCGCTGGGCCGCCGGTCCGGCGGCCCGCGCCCGCCGCACACACGCGGGGCGCCCCGGGACCTCTCTCCCGGGGCGCCCCGCCCCCGTTGCGCGTGGCTTCGGCCGTTCGGCCCTTCATGGCACCGCTCGACCCTTCACGCCGCTCAGCCCTTCATGGCGCCGCCCAGGGTGAACCGGCCGCCCATGGCCCGCGACACCGCCACGTACAGCGCCACCACCGGCAGCGTGTACAGCAGCGAGTACGCCGCCAGCTCGCCGTAGCGCACCGACCCGTACTGCCCGAAGAACGTGAACACCCGCACCGCCGCGGGCATCTTGTCCGGGCTGGTCAGCAGGATGAACGGCACGAAGAAGTTCCCCCACGTGCTCACCAGCGTGAAGATCCCCACCACCGCCAGCCCCGGCGCGAGCAGCGGCGCCACCAGGTACCGGATGGACTGCCAGGTGGACGCCCCGTCCACCCAGGCCGCCTCCTCCAGCGCGATGGGGATGCCGTCGATGAAGTTCTTGGTCAGCCAGATCCCGAACGGCAGCGTGCTCGCCGCCAGGAACAGGGTGGTGGCCCACAGCGAGTTCAGCAGCCCCGCGTTCACGAACAGCCCGTACACCGGCACCATGATCGCCGTGATCGGCAGACCGGTCGCGAACAGCACCGTGTACAGGAACGGCCGCTTGAACCGCAGCGAGTACCGCGACAGCGGGTACGCCGCCAGCATCGAGCAGAACGCGGTGATGACCGCCGCCCCGCCGCAGGTCAGCACGCTGTTCCACAGTGGCCGGTAGACGATCTCCGGGGTGAGGATCGCCCGGAAGTTGTCCAGCGTGAGCGCGGTCGGCAGACCGGCCCGCAGCGTGGCCTCCCCGTCCACCGACGCGAACAGCATCCACAGCAGCGGCAGCAGGAACAGCAGCGCCAGCGCCCCCAGGATCAGGTGCACCAGCACCGCCCCGGCGGCCTTGCCGGGCGAGGCGACGGAGGCGACGAACGACCGGCGCGGCCGCCGCGCCCGCCCCGCCGCGGCGCCGGTCCCGTCCGCGGTGTCCGCACCGGGTCTCAGAGCGCTCATGCCTGCTCCTCCTTGCTGAGCATCCGCACGTAGACGACCGAGAACAGCCCGGCGACCACCAGCAGCGCCAGCGCGATCGCCGTCCCGTACCCCAGGTCGCCCAGGGACAGGGCCTCCCGGTACATCAGCAGCGGCAGGGTCGTGCTGCGCGAACCGGGGCCGCCCGAGGTCATCACGTAGATGAGCGTGAACACCTGCACGGTCTGGAGGGTGATGAGCAGCAGCGTGGTCGCGATGGTGCGCCGCAGCAGCGGCAGCACCACGTACCAGAGCACCTGCCGGCCCGACGCCCCGTCCACCCGGGCCGCCTCCTCCAGGTCGGCCGGGACCTCCGACAGCCCGGCCCCGTAGGTCATCATCGAGAAGGCGGTGCCCTTCCAGATGTTGGCCAGGACCACGGCGAGCAGGGGTGCGGTGAACAGCCAGTTCTGCGCCCCGACCCCGACGGAGCCGAGCAGCGCGTTGAGGGTGCCCTCGCGTTCCAGGAACGCGTACCACACGAACCCCGCCACCACCTCGGGCACCACCCAGGCGCCCACCACCACCGTGCCCACGGCGCCGCGCACGGCCCCGTGCCGGTGGCGCAGCAGCAGCGCCAGCGCCAGGCCCAGCACGGTCTGGCCCAGGATCGACCCCAGCAGGAACAGCGCGGTGAGCACCGCCGCCAGCCGGAACCGGCGGTCGCCCACCAGCCGCTCGAAGTTGTCCAGCCCCACGAACTCGGTGTTGGCGGCCTGCGCCCCGGTCAGCGCCTCGTTGGTGAACGAGGCCCACACCGTCCACAGGATCGGCCCGGCGAAGAACGCCAGCAGCAGGAACAGGGCGGGGGCCATCGGGATCACCCAGCGGGAGGCCCCGCCCCGGACGCGACGGGAGCCGCGCGTCCGGGGCGGGCCCTGGGGCGCCCTACCGGGGGATTGCGGGCTTCCGGGGTCCCCGGGGGCGCGGGTTATCGGCACGGTCCCCACGGCTCAGGAACCGCCCGTGACGTTGTCGGGCCCGACGATGCCCTCCACCTCCTGGGAGTACAGGTCGGCGGCCTCCTCCGGGGTGGCCTCGCCCAGCATCACCGCCTCCATGGCCTCCTGGACCGCGATGGAGATGCGCGGGTACTCGCTGTAGGCCGGGCGGAACCCGGTGATGTCCACCAGCGCCGCGAACTCCTCCGCCATGGGCGCGTTGTCCAGGAACGCCGGGTCCTCGGCGACGTCGGAGCGCACCGGGATCTGGCCGCCCTCGATCGCGAACTTGACCGCGTTCTCCTTGGACAGGGCGTAGGTCATGACCTCCCAGGCCAGCTCCGGGTTCGTGGCCTGGCCGCCCATCGACAGCGCCCAGCCGCCGGACATGCTGGTCGCCCCGGCGCCCTGGCCGTTCTGGGTGGGCATGCGGGTGAACACCATGACGTCCTCCCAGCCGTCCCAGGGCCGGTTGGCCTCGGGGATCCACGACTGGGTGGCCCACGAGCCGTCGAGGCTGATGGCCATCTCGCCGGAGGGGAAGCGCTCCTCGTTGTTGACGGTGCCGACGTTGGCGTCCAGGGCGTCCTGCACGTCCAGGGCCAGGCCCTCGTCGTAGACCGTCCGCACGAACTCCAGGGAGTCGGTGAACCCCTGGCTTCCGGTGATCCACTTCTGCGAGTCGTCGTCGAAGAGGGCGTCCTCGGTGCCCGAGAGCAGCATCTGGAAGCCCTGGAGGGAGGCGGCCTCCCCGGCGGGCGTGCCGGAGTAGACGTTGAGCGCGGTGACCTCGTCGCCGAACTCGTCCTGGACCGCGCGGGCGGCGTCCAGCACCTCGTCCCAGGTGGCGGGCTCCCAGGGGGTCTCGACGCCGGCCTGGTCCAGGAGTTCGGAGTTGTACCAGAGGCCGCGGACGTCGGTGCCGAGCATGACGCCGTACCGCTGCCCGTCCAGGGAGGTGACGGCCTGCGCCTCCTGGACGCTGAACCGGTCGGCGTCCTCCCAGGCGTCGAAGTACTCGTCCAGGGGCATCAGGTACCCGGCGTCGGCGTCCTGGTTGATGGTGAAGCTGTCCTGGTAGATGAGGTCGGGGGCCTCACTGGCGGAGCCGTTCATGAGGTTGACCTGGGTCTGGTAGTCCTCGGCGGGCGCCTCGATGGCCTGGAGTTCGACGGTGACACCGGGGTTGTCCGCCTCGAACTCCTCCTTGACCTTCTGCATCAGCGAGTCCATCGCGATGAAGGTGCCGAACTTCTGGTAGGCGATGCGGACGGTGTTCTCGTCCCGGTCGGCGGCGCCGCCTCCGCAGCCGGTGGCGACGAGCGCCAGCGCGAGGGCCGCGGCGGTGGTGGTGACGACGGTCGCGGCCGCCGATCGTGTGGTGTGGTGTCCGGTTCCTTTCATCGTGTGCTCCTGAGGCGATGAGGTGGACGGGGTGGACGGTGGCTGAGCCAGGTGGGCCAGGTGAGCCAGGGGAACGGTCTGCGAGTCTTGAAGTGAGGTGATCTATGACACATCATTACTCAAAAGCTTGGATAAAGACAATGGGGTAAGTCGGTGCTTCCAGGGCGGTTACGCTCATGTGGGACCACGACTGGGACCGCGACATCGGAGGGGAGAGGCTGCATGGGCACCAACCTGGCCTGGCTCGGCGGGCTCAATCAGAGCCGCGTGCTCGACGCCGTGCGCTCCGCCGACGGGATCAGCCGAGTGGAGCTGGCCGCACAGACCGGGCTGACCGCCCAGACCGTCTCCAACATCGTCCGCCGCCTGCTGGAGGACGGCCTGGTCCGCGAGGACGGCCGCGCCACCTCGCGCGGCGGCAAACGCGCCACCGTGCTGCGCCTCAACGCCGACGCCTACTACGCCGTCGGCATGCACATCGACCCCGCCTCCACCACCCTCGTCGTCACCGACCTGGCCGGACACGTCGTCGCCCGCACCCGGCGGCGCACCCCGTCGTCACAGGGACCCGGGCGGGTCATCGACGCCCTGTGCCGGTCGGTGCGCGCCATCGTCGAGGAGGCGCCCGCACCCGACCGCATCCTCGGCCTGGGCGTGGCCACCCCGGGGCCGATCGACACCTCGGGCGCGGTCACCCCGCCCCACCTGCCGGGGTGGCGGTCGGTGCCGCTGCGGGAGGTGCTGGAGGAGGGGACCGGGCTCACCACGGTCCTGGACAACGACGCCACCGCCGCCACGATCGGCGAGCGCTGGGCGGGCGCGGAGCGGCGCGCGGTGGACATGGCGTTCGTGTACGTGGGCACGGGGGTGGGCGGCGGGTTCATCCTGGGCGGGCGCGTGTACCGGGGCGGCAGCGGCAACGCTGCCGAGATCGGGCACGTGGTGGTCGACCCGCGCGGACCCAAGTGCCCGTGCGGGAGCCGCGGCTGCCTGGAGACCTACCTGGCCCCGCACGCGGTGGCGGCCGAGGCCGCCCGGCGGCGGGGGGAGGCGGCAGACGGCTACGAACGCGGCCAGGCGCGCACGGTCGCCGCCTATCGGCGGGTGTGCCGGGAGGCGCGGTCGGGCGACCCGGTCGCGCTGGACGTCATCGCGGAGGCGGGGCGGCGGCTGGGGGACGCGGGAACGGCGCTGCTGAACATCATCGACGTGCCGTTGCTGGTGCTGGGCGGGTGGGGGGTCCCGCACGTGGGCGACCTGTACCGGGAGGCGTTGGAGGCGGCGATCGCGGAGCGGACGCTGGCGCGGGGGGTGCGCCGGGTACGGGTGGAGACCTCGCTCATCGGAGAGGACGCGGGTGCCATCGGCGCGGCCTCACTGGTGCTGCACTCGTCGTACTCTCCCACCGTCGGGGGTGTGTGAGGGGTACCGCGACCTCCTCCCCAGGGGGTTGCCCCGGCCTGGAGCCCTCGCCACAGCCGGAGGGCATCGCGCCTCCCTCACCCCAAGGGGTGAAGGCCGCGGTGGCGTTCTCCGCTTAACTCCAGGGGGTTGTCCACCTGCCCGGGTGCCCGCGGTCGGGTGCGCGCATGTTCTGTTAACGCTGTGGGGGGTGAGGGTGTGCTCGTTCGGGGCCCTGGCACAGTCCGGGGAAGGTATCGGTTCCTCCGGTTCCAGGGGGTTGGTGGAGGCGTCACCTCCGTTCCCGGTCCTATGGGGGTGAGGGCCGCGGGTACCGGGACCTTCGCCGCAGGGGGTTGCCCCTGGCTTGGAGTCCTCACCCCAGCCGGAGGGCATCTCACCTTCCCCGCCGCAGGGGGTGAGGGCCGCACGTGGCCTCCCGCCCCGACCCCGGGGGGTTTCCACCTTCCCTGGGGCCTTAGGGCCTGTTCTGGGTTTTGATCACGGTTCGGGCACTCGCCCCCCGGGCGAGGGCCCGAACCGGTAAACCAGACCCATGGCACGCGGCGACCTCACCGACGACGAATGGGACCTGATCGGACCGCACCTGCCCCTGGGCACCCGCG
>NZ_JBJJBV010000272.1:0-8962 GCF_045446735.1 Nocardiopsis protaetiae | reverse complement strand
GTGAGCGGCGGCGCCGTCGTCCAGATCGGCACCGTCCACGGAGACATCCACCTCAGGCCCGCCCCCGTGCCCCGGCAGCCGCCCGCGCCGCCGCGGTTCTT
This sequence comes from Nocardiopsis protaetiae, assembly GCF_045446735.1. NCBI lineage: Bacteria > Bacillati > Actinomycetota > Actinomycetes > Streptosporangiales > Nocardiopsidaceae > Nocardiopsis > Nocardiopsis protaetiae. The sequence goes on along the minus strand of NZ_JBJJBV010000272.1, from coordinate 8,861 downwards.
CACCGACCGGGAACCGGAGCTGCGCCGCCTGCACGCCGCCCTCCGGGACCCCGCCGGGCGCACCGTCGTGCTGTCCGGGACCGGCGGCGTGGGCAAGTCGGCGCTCGCCCTGAGGTTCCTGGACGCCGCGGCCGCCGAGTTCCCCGACGGGGTTCTGTACACCGACCTCATGGGCTTCACCGAGGCAGGACCGGCCGATCCGGCGGACGCGCTGGACGCCTTCCTGCGCGGCCTGGGCGGCACCCCCGACACCATCCCGCGCGACCTGGCCGGGCGCGCCGCCGCCTTCCGCTCCCTGACCCACGGCCGCCGCGTCGCCGTCCTGGTGGAGAACGCCCTGTCCGCCGCCCAGGTGCGGGTCCTGTCCCCCGGCCCCGGGCCGCACCTGGTGCTGGTCACCACCCGCCTGCACCTGCCCGCCCTGCGCGTGGACGGCGCCGAGTTCCTGGACCTGCGCCCGCTCGCCGAGGACGACGCGGTGGTCCTGGTCGACCGCATGCTCGCCGACGACCGCACCCGCTCCGACCCCCGGTCCGCGCGGGAGCTGGTGCGGCTGTGCGGGCGGCTGCCGCTGGCGCTGCGGGCCGCCGCGAGCGGGCTCCTGCTGCGCCCCCGCCAGCCCCTGAGCCGCATGGTCGCCCGCCTGGACGGGGAACACCGCCTGGACGGTCCCGGCACGACCGAGGAGCCCTCCGTGGACGCCGTGCTCACCGCCTCCTACCGGCTGCTGCCGCCGCGGACCCGGCGACTGCACCGGCTGCTCGGGCTGCTCCCCGGCCGGGACACCACCGCCGAGGCGGCCGCGGCCCTCGCGGGGTGCGACCCCGAGCGGGCCGAGGAACTCCTGGCGGAACTGGTGACGGCCAGCCTGCTGCAGGAGACCCCGCAGGGCCGGTTCGTGCAGCACGACCTGGTCCGCCTGCACGCCGGGCGCCGGGCCCGGGAGGAGGACCCGACAGCCGAGCGCGAACGGGCCCTGGACCGGTTGCTGCACCACCTGCTGGCCACCGCGGCGGCCGCCGACCGCACCCTCAACCCGGGACGCTGGCACCTGGCGCCGGTCTTCGAGGAGCCCCCGGCCCGGGAGTTCGCCTCCCGGCGGGAGGCGCTGGACTGGCTGGAGACCGAACTCGACGTGCTGCGCGCCTGTGTGGACCTGTGCGCCGGGACGGGCCGGCACCGGTGGGCGTGGCAGTTCTGCGAGTGCCTGCGGAACGTGTTCATGCTGCGCAAGCACTTCGACGCCTGGGAGCGCACGCACCTGGCCGGGCTGGCCTCGGCGGAGGCGCTGGGCGACCCCGCCGCCCAGGGCAACGTGCTCAACGCTCTCGGCGGCCTGTACCTGACGCTGGGGGACGTCGACCGGGCCCGGGAGATCCACCTGCGGGCGCTGGCGGAGTGGACCCGGGCCGGCCACGAGCTGGGGCGGGCGGCCGCGCTGGAGGCGTGCGGGGTGTGCGAGCTGGCCGGGGACCGCCCCGCGGACGCCCTCCCCTACTTCGAACGCGCCCTGGGGATCCACACCGGCCTGGGGCGGCGGCGCGGCATCGCCCTGCTGCACCGCCGCCTGGGCGAGGCCCGCAGGGATCTGGGGGACCACGGCGTCGCGGCGGAGCAGCTGGGGCGGGCGCTGGAGTTCTTCACGGAGGAGGCCGATCCCTACATGAGGACCCGGTCGCTGGTGTCGCTGGCCGCCGTCCACGTGGCGGCGGGGCGCCCCGGTCGGGCCCGGGAGGTGCTGGCCGAGGTGCTGCGGCTCGCGGCGCGCATCGGCGCCCGGGCGGAGGAGGCCCGGGCGCGGGTGATGGCGGCCGGCCTCGCCGAGGCGGAGGGCGACCTGGACCGGGCCCGGGGGCTGCTCACCGAAGCGCTCGCCATTCACACCGAACTGTCCGCCCCCGAAGCCGGAGTACTGCGGAGCCGGTTGGGGTCCCCGCCGTACACGGACGGTTCCTGACCGGGGAGGCCGCGGGGGTCACGGCGGCGGGGACCGGCAGGTCGTACCGGATGCGGGGACGTACGTCGGCGAGGGCGGCGACGATCCCCGCCGTCACGGCGTCCGGAACGGGGAGGGGCGCTCCCCCGGCGCGCAGGTGGACGACCGGGGACGGGCCCAGGGCCACCACGGCCCGGCAGCCGGGGAGGCGGGCGAACAGCTCCCCGGCCGTCGGTGCGGAGGGGACGGACGGGGGCACCGGGACCGCCGGGGCCGTCGGAGCCGTCAAGGCGGGAAGGCCGGTCGGGACCGCCGGGGCCGCCGGGGCCACCGGAACCGCGACGCTGTCCGCGGCGTGCAGCCAGCGCGGTTCGAGGTCCGCGGAGAGCAGCACCTGGATCCGGCTTCCCAGCGGGCGGGCGCCCCGGGTGTCCTCCTCGACCAGGTCGCAGCGGAACACCCGATGGGCGTTCGGATCGTTCGGGTCGTTCAGGCAGGTCAGGGGGCCAGGGGTGCTCGGGGTGGTCATGCCGTCCTCCCCTGGGCGGTCCCGTCCCCGACGAACCAGGGGATCCCCGGCGGCGGCGACGCGGCGGGGCGTTCGGGCTCGGACAGGTCCATCATCCGGTAGGTCAGGGCCCGCAGCAGCCCCGCCGACCGGCCCGGCGCGGAGGTGAGGTGCCCGGCCACCCGGGCGGTGTGCTCGGGCGTCCAGCGGCGCACCGCCTCGGAGAGGGCCCGGTGCGGGGGTTCGTCGTCCCGGTAGTGGGCGGCGACCCGGTACAGGACCTCCGGGGTGGAGCCCGGGACGACGTCGGTGAGCCCGCCCCCGGCCAGCAGCGTCGGGACCCCCAGGGCCGCCGCGTACGCGGTGACGCTGCCGGAGTCGCCGATCACGGTGTCGGCCGCCACCAGCAGCGACGACCACGGGGAGGCCGGGGCCAGGACGCGCAGCCCGCGGGCGCGGGCGCCGGAGAGCCAGGCCAGGACCTGGCGGGGGCCGTGGGACCACCACACCCCGGGGTGGAGGACGAGCGCGACGACGTGGCCGTCGGGGGCCTCGGCGCAGAGCCGGTCGACCAGGTCCGGCCGGACCCCGAGCAGGCCGGCCCGGCCCGCGGAGCCGGTGACGACCGTGAGGTGTTCGGTGTCGCCCACCCCGACCGCCCGCCGCAGGCGCGCCCGGTCGGGCAGCGCGGCCGCCGCCCGGTCGAAGGCCGGGTCCCCGACGAGCTCGATGATGCCGTCGGCCTCCGGCACGACGGCGGTGATCTGGGCCCGCTGGCGCTCGTGCGCGATCCCCAGGGCGGCGGGCACCAGCCGCCCGTACCCGACCAGCGCCCCGTACACGGCGCCGCCGACCGGGCGGGCCACCGGCGGCCCGTACCCGGACCCGCGGGCGGTGGAACGGGAGAAACCGACGCCGTGCGGGAGGACCAGGGCGGGCGCGCGGACCTCGTCGAGGCGGCCGTGGTTGGCGGCCAGGGCGAGGTCGTAGGTGAAGGAGGTGGCCTCCTCCCAGGGCAGGACCGCGGCGTCGAGCGTGCGCATGAACGCGGCGCCGCCGGCGTGGTGGAGCGCGCCGGGCGCGAGGGTCCAGACGACCTGGACCCGGGGGTCCCGTTCCAGGTCGCCGATGAACTCGCAGAGGCGGTCGCCGGACTGGTGGTTGTGGACGACGGCGAGGACGACGCGCTGCGCGCGGACCGTCATGGGTGCGACGGGGCCCGTGTCGCCCCGGATCCATCTTCTGGTGGTTGCCAAGGGGGGTTCCTTCCGACCTCGGTGGGCGGGTCGGTTCCACTGTGGGCGGGGGATCTGGCGGAAACCGTGGCACCGGCTTGCAGCGACCTTGCAGCCCCTTGCACGAGAGCGGCCCCCGCCTTGCAGTCTCCTTGGCGGGGGCCGGTCGTCTCGGAGCCAGGCCTCAACTCGTATCGATCCAGGACGAGGTATCAGCGACGAAAAGAAGGATCGCGCCAAGGAAGCGGCTGCACGAGGAGCTCTCACGGCAAAAACGCATGTTCGCTCGGTCTCTACCCGTGAAGGGAGGAGGGGTGGCTATGACACCGGGGAGCCGGGGTCCCCGGACCCCGGCTCCACATGGCGCTGGACAGGCTAACGAGCCCGTGCTCCCGTCATGGGCGTTTTAACCCATCTGTGACTTTGGCGAAGAAAGCCAGTTCAGACACCTGAACCATGGACATAGGACCCTACGTCCAGCTTGATCCTGATCATGGTGACTTCGTTGGCCCCCAGAGGTTCGAGCAGCCGGAGCGCTTCCCTCCACAGGGCCCGGGCGCCCTCCACATCCCCTTCCTGGATGTCGAGGTCGCCCAGCCGGTCGCAGGCCAATCCCTCAGGGGCGGGCAATCCGTACACATGCGCCTGGTGACGGGCGCTCCGGTACTGCAACCGCGCCATCGCCGAACGCCCCATGGCCAGGAACACGTCCCCCAAGGTGTAAAGCAGGGTCGGTTCGATTTCCCGGGCCCCTGATTCCCCGGCCCGGCGCAAAGCGTCCTCCGCTGTGCTCTGTGCTTCCGCGAACCGTCCGAGGCCGACCAGCACCGCCGCCGCCCCCCGGTCCGCGCGCAAGGCACCCGACAGATCCCTCATACGCCGGAACTGCTCCCGTACCTGGGAAAAGCACGCCAGAGCCTCCTCGTACCGGTGAAGGTGCTCGAACACCATCCCGAGGTTGGTCCGTGCGTAGGCCGCTTGAATCCGATCCCCCAGTGCTTCGAAGATCGCCAGGCTCGTTTCGCAGTTGTGGCGAGCCTCCCGGTGATGGCCCGTTTCGAGACGTATGCGGGCCTCGTTGAGCATGGCCTGAGCCCTGACCCGATCGTCTCCGAGGGCGCCCACTTCCAGGAAGGCCCCGATCGCCCCTTCGAAGTCCCCGAGGTGTATCCGGGCCAGACCGAGGCGGTTGAGCGCCTGAGCCTGCCCGTCCCGGTCCCCGAGTCGCCGGAAAGTGGCGAGCGCGACCGTGTGCTCCTCCAGAGCCGTCCTGTGTTCACGTGCGGTGGCGTACAGCATGCCCGCCTGGTCGTGGGCATAGGCGACCCCGCGGGAGTCACCAGAGGACTCCCACCAGGCCCTGGCGGCGTCGACATCGCTCCGCGCCGTGTCGAAGTCGAGCAGGCGGCGACGGATACGCCCCCGCTCATAGCGGGCGTGGGCGACACCCTCGCCGACGCCCAGTTCTCCCCAGGCCTCCACCGCCGATTCCAGAGCCCGTTCTGCCCGGTCCCATGGGCCACAGTCCTCCAACAGACCCGACATGGCCAACGGGAGCCATGCGGTGTGTGCGGTGTAGCCCTGCTCCCGGGCGAAGGAGAGCACTTCGTCCAGATCGGCGAACGCACCCACGAACCAGTCCCTGGCCGCCTTCGGCCCGGAAAAGGTCTGCTCGGCGGTTCGCCCGATCATCGGCAGGCCGAGGCGGAAACGGCCGGGCAGGGCGGCCCGGTCGGCGGCGTCGACCGTGTGCAGGTAGTGGTCGAGCACGCGCAGATCGATCGCGCGGCGCTCCGGCTCCGTCATCGCCTCGTTCGCACGCTCCCGGGCGAACCGGCGCACCAGGTCGTGCATGCGGTAGACCTCGTCGGCGGTCTCCTCCACCAGGTGGCGGTCGAGCAGTTCCTCGAACGCGGCCTCCGTCTCCCAGAGTCCGCCGGCCCCCGCCGCGACGGCTGGCAGGCGCAGGTTCGCCACAGGGTGCAGGCCCGCGCAGAGGAAGACCCGGCGGGCCACCGGGGAGAGGTCCATGTAGGAGATGTCGAAGGTCGCGGTGAGACTCCGGTCCGATTCGCGAATCTCGGAGAGCCCGTTGCGGACGATCCGCTCGGCGTGGGCCCGGCACCCGCGCCCGGGGTGGAGCCGGAGCTGGGCCGCGGTCAGGCGCAGCGCGAGCGGCAGATTGCCCAGGACGGCGGCCAGGTCGGCGATGCCCTCGTCCTCGACGGAACGGCCTGCAAATGCCGCGATCATCCGGATACCGTCATCATCTGACAGGGGGCGAAGGTAGAGATCCCGGGCGCCGTCGAGTTCCAGGGCCAGGCTCTCACGGCTGGTCACCAGGACGGCCCCGCCGGGTGAGGCTGGAACCAGAGGCGCGACATGGCCGTGCACGGCGTCGTCCAGGAACAGGAGCACCCGCCGGTCCGCCGTGCCTGCCCGCCACATCTCGACGCGCCGATCCAGGCCAGCCGGGATGGTCTCGCCGGGGACGCCCAGCGCCGTGAGAAGACGGAACAGTGCCTGCTCGGCGTCGAGACCGCGCAGATCGAGATGAAGGCGGACGTCGAAGCAGTCGCGCAGGTGGTGGGCTGCGTGAACGGCGAGGATGGTCTTGCCGACTCCGCCCATGCCACGGATCACCTGGACGACGGTGCCGGTGCCGTTGTGTTCGACGCCGTCCAGGATGAGCCGCAACTCCCGCTCCCGGACGGCGAAGTAGCCGAGGTCGGGCGGGAGCGTGTCGACCACTGCCGCTTCCGTGTCGGGGCCGGGAGTGACCGCCGACGGCAGGAAATCGGACGGAACGGGGCGATGCGAGGAGGCCTCTCGCCGGATCAGCTCCTCGTAGAGCCGCCGTGTCTGCTCGTTGGGTTCGATGCCGCTGTGTTCGAGTCGGTGCTCTCGAAGAACGTGGTAGCAGTCGATGGCCTCGGCGTCCCGCTTCAGCTCTTCCAGGGCTCTCATCCGCACATGAACGAGGCGTTCCTGCACGGGGTGGTCTTCGAGACGGTCGAGGATCTCGTCGTACTCCCCCAGTTCCAGGGCGTTCTGCGCCCACTGGGTGAGCACACGGAGTCGGTGAGCGCGCATCTTGACGCGCCGGGCCTCCGCCCAGTCGCCGCCCACCCGGACCAGGGGGTCGCCGTCCCACAGGGACAGGGCCTCCTCGTACAACCGGGCCGCCTCGCGCCGATGCCCCCTGTTCACGCTCTCCCGAGCGGCGGAGAGCAGGTGGGGCAGCCGATGCCAGTCCACACATCGGGGGTCGACGTTCAGGAGGTAGCCGGAATTGCCGGAGACGACGACGTCGCGGAACCCCGACTCGCGCAGGACACCGCGCAGGCGACTCATGAGGGAGTAGAGCGTATCCACGGCGGAGCGGGGCGGATGCTGACCCCACAGGGCGTCCATCAGGTCCGTTCTGGACACGAAGTGGCCTACGGAGTCGGCGAGAACGGCAAGGGACAGGGCCGTCTGGGGGGAGCCCACGTCGATCGGCCGACCATCGACCAGAAGCCGCGGGCCATGGGCGAGGAGTCTTATGTCCAGCCTGCCATAACCCAACACAGGAACAGGATGCCACCGCGTTTTGCGGATTGTCGAGATCACCATTACGGCCATCCCAGGGAGACCGAAAACCAACACCCACCCACCTGCACGAACGCAAATCAAACACGCTCCAGGACAGGGTTTTCTCACCGAAAGGAAGGTTGGGCACTTTCGCTTTTTCGAGAGCCCGACTAACATGCACACATAAATGCACGGAAATTCAGCACGCCCCGCGGAACGCTATTCTGCACATTCCACGGCACGTGCACCGCGATCCCGGGCCCCGCCACCCCGCCGGCCCACCCCGACCGCCAAGCCCTTCACCTGCACCGAAGCACCGCATCCGGCCTCGGACCACGCCCGCTTCCGCGCCACGGCGCGGGTTGTCCACACCCCCGGAACCGCTCGTTGCGGTGGCCGGTCGACACCCCTGACAATGGATTCGGGGGCGTCACACCCCACCCTTCAACGCCCAAGGTCCCCCCACGGCAACGCTAGCCCGCTCTCCCCTCCCCCACCACCGAATCGCCTCCCCTGTGGACGACCCCCGCACAGCCATGGCGCCGGACGACAAGTCGGCGGTCAGCGCTTCGGTGCCAGCACCCGCAGGTAGCGGTCGGTGATCCGGCGCTGCACCGCGCGCGAGAGCGGTGCCGCCAGTCGGCTCCACCACAGGGCCGGTGCGGAGAAGGCCGTGATGGAGAGAACGACCTCGCCCCGCTCCCCGTGCTCGACGCAGAACAGCTCCTCACCGCGTTCGGGGTGGCCGTCGAGGGTGCCGTAGGCGAAGCCGCGACGGCGCGGCTCGTCCACCGTGTAGAGGACCCGGCACGGGGCCCACACACGCAACGACCCCACGCCGAACCCCAGCACCACCCGGCCGCCCGCCCTGGCCGGGCCGGGGTCGGCCCGCACCGTCAGGCCCGCGCCGCGGTGCACGTCCCAGCGCATGAGCGCCTCGGCCGCGGCCCGGCAGTCGTCCCCACCCCGCCCTGCCGGGCCTGTCCGGCGCAGGTGATCGTAACCGGGGGGAAGGGCGGAGGCACGTGTGGCTCCCACCTCGGTGTAGCTGTAGTCGCCGCCGGTGTCCTCGTTCTCCTGCCGACCGGCCGCCGACTGCGCTCGGAAGTCGAAACCGCCCTGCGCCGTGTCCGACTCCGGATCACGGGCCGCGTCGCCCTGGTCCATTTCAGTGTGCTCGCCCATGGCCTCTACCTACTCACCGACCTGGCCGCTGCCCCTTTCCGGCTCACCTTATTCGCCCCCGCTCCGGATCTGCGCGAGGGTTCCCCCTTCCCGGCGGGCGCACCGCGCCCGCCCCCGGGCGACCCACCGGCGGCAGGCAGGCCATTTTGATGGTGTGCCAGGGACCATCCCCGCATGCGCGGGGAGCACCCCGCCGCCCTCGGTACGGCGCTGTGCGCCCCGGGACCATCCCCGCATGCGCGGGGAGCACCTGGAGGGGGAGCTGCGCGGTGTCGAGAACCAGGGACCATCCCCGCATGCGCGGGGAGCACCAGACGTCGCTGGAACCCGCGGTGCTGCCGCTGGGACCATCCCCGCATGCGCGGGGAGCACGCAGATGACCTGCACGGATTCCAATGGAAACCGGGCGATTTTCAAACTTCCC
>NZ_JBJJBV010000271.1:0-9228 GCF_045446735.1 Nocardiopsis protaetiae | reverse complement strand
GCCGCGGCCGGGTCAGGGCGACGGCGGGGGCGTCCGCCCCGGCCGCCCGCCCGGACCCGCTCGGTCAGCTCCCCCCGGCGGTGCGGTGGGACACCCGGCGCAGCAGCACCAGCGCCCGGTCGATGACCCGGACCGGGCCGCCCGCCGCGACGAACGGCCGGTCCAGCACGTCCGGCTCGGCGGTGTCCAGCACCGTCTCCCAGGCCATCCCGTACTCGGTGCCCGGCACCGTGAAGTCCACTGCGTCCGCGCCGCTGTTGAGCAGCAGCAGGAACGAGCTGTCCCGGATACGCCTCCCCCGCGGATCCGGTTCGGTGATGGCGTCCCCGTTGAGGAACACCCCCAGGGCGCGCCCGGGCGCGTTCCAGTCGCCCCCGTTCATCGGCAGCCCGTCCGGGCGCAGCCAGGCGATGTCGGGCAGCCCCTCCCGGTCGTCGGCGGCCGCGGTGCCGCCGCCCTCCACCGGGCCGCCCCGGAAGAAGCGCCGGCGCCGGAACACCGGGTGCTCCCGGCGCAGCCGCGCCAGCTCGCGGACGTAGTCCAGCAGGTCGTTCTCGGGCTCCTCCCCCTCGCCGAGACCGGCCGCCTTCCAGTCGATCCAGGAGATCTCGTTGTCCTGGCAGTAGGCGTTGTTGTTGCCCCCCTGGGTGCGCCCCACCTCGTCGCCGTGGGACAGCATCACCACCCCCTGGGACAGGTACAGGGTGGTGAGGAAGTTGCGCACCTGGCGGCGGCGCAGCGTGATGATCGCCGGGTCCTCGGTGGGGCCCTCCACCCCGTGGTTCCAGGACCGGTTGTCGTCGGTGCCGTCGCGGTTGTCCTCGCCGTTGGCCTCGTTGTGCTTGTGGTCGTAGGCGACCAGGTCGGCCATCGTGAAGCCGTCGTGGCAGGTGATGAAGTTGATCGACGCCACCGGCCGGCGGCCGTCGTCCTGGTAGAGGTCGCTGGACCCCGACAGCCGCGAGGCCAGCTCGCCCAGCACCGGCTCGCCCCGCCAGTAGTCGCGCACGGTGTCGCGGTACTTGCCGTTCCACTCGGTCCACAGCGGCGGGAAGTTGCCCACCTGGTAGCCGCCCGGGCCCACGTCCCAGGGTTCGGCGATCAGCTTGACCTGGGAGATCACCGGGTCCTGCTGGACGATGTCGAAGAACGTGCTGAGCCGGTCCACGTCGTGGAACTCCCGGGCCAGCGCCGACGCCAGGTCGAACCGGAACCCGTCCACGTGCATCTCCAGGACCCAGTACCGCAGCGAGTCCATGATGAGCTGCAACGAGTGCGGGTGCCGGACGTTGAGGCTGTTGCCGCACCCGGTGTAGTCGAGGTAGTAGCGCTGGTCCTCGTCACTGACCCGGTAGTAGCTGAGGTTGTCGATGCCCCGCAGCGACAGGGTCGGCCCCATGTGGTCGCCCTCGGCGGTGTGGTTGTACACCACGTCGAGCAGGACCTCGATGCCCGCCTCGTGCAGCGACTTGACCATCGCCTTGAACTCCTGGACCTGCTGCCCGCGCGAGCCGCGCGCCGCGTACCCGCTGTGCGGGGCCAGGAAGGCGAGGGTGTTGTACCCCCAGTAGTTGGTCAGCCCGCGCGCCACCATGGCGTGTTCGGGCACGAAGTGGTGCACCGGCATGAGCTCGACCGCCGTCACCCCCAGCGAGGTGAGGTAGTCGATCATCGCCGGGTGCGCCAGCCCGGAGTAGGTGCCCCGCTGGTGCTCGGGGATGCCGGGGTGGCGCATGGTCAACCCGCGCACGTGCGCCTCGTAGATCACCGTCCGGTGGTACGGGGTGCGCGGCCGGGACTCGTTGCCCCAGTCGAAGAACGGACTGACCACCACGCACTTGGGCACGTAGGGGGCGCTGTCGGCGGTGTTCTTGCGGCCGGGGTCGGCGAAGTGGTAGCTGAACAGGGATTCGTGCCAGGTGAGATTGCCGTTCAGCGCTTTGGCGTAGGGATCGGTGAGCAGTTTGTTCGGATTGCAGCGCAGTCCGTGCTCGGGTGCGTAAGGACCGTGGACGCGGTACCCGTACTGCTGACCCGGGCCGATACCGGGAAGGTATCCGTGCCAGACGAATCCGTCATATTCGGTCAGGGCAATACGGGTCTCCTCGCCGTCGTCGTCGAACAGGCACAACTCGACCCGTTCGGCGGCCTCGGAGAAGAGGGAGAAATTGGTACCGGACCCGTCGTAGGTCGCACCCAGAGGATAGGAACTACCTGGCCAGACTTCCACCATAGGCGTTATCGGTCTCTTGGTCTCGGGGCTTTCGTGCGGTATCGGGCGGTTCGTCCGTGAGCGCTCCCAGTGCGGGCGGGTGCGCGGACGATCCGGCGATGGTCCGAAAGCGGATGGTCGTGTTGTGACGACTTCTTTCTTCCGCTCCGACCGCAGAAGTATGCCGAACTGGACCGATGATCATTCATCGGCCGTCCCGAGCCGGGGGTCGAACCGGTGGAGATCATGATTTCCGGTGATTTGTGCGGCGGCCCGGGAGACGAATTCTAGACGGGACCCGCCACCGGGTCCACGAAGAACACCGCAGGGGCCACGCGGTTCCCTTTCGTACCGGCGGGGAACGGCGCGGCCCCGTGACTTCGGGCCTTGTGGTCTCAGGCTCCGTGGCCTCAGACCCCGGGTGTCAGGCCCCGTTGCCTCAGGCCCCGGGCCGGGCCCGGTCCAGGATCAGGTCGGTGTCCACACCCCGCGGCAGGGTGCCGAACACGTGCCCCCACTCGCCGCCCAGCCGGGAGGCGGTGAACGCCTCGGCCACCGGGGTGGGGGAGTGGCGCAGCAGCACCGACGCCTGGAGGGTGAGCGCCATCAGCTCGACCACCGACCGCGCCCGGTACTGCACCTCCTCCAGGTCGCCCAGGGTCTGCTCCAGCCGCTTGACGGCCGTGTCGTAGTGGTCGTCCACCCCGCGTGCGGCCTCCAGCTCCGCGAAGAAGGCCTCCACCGACTCGGGGGCGCGGCCCATCGCGCGCAGCACGTCCAGCGCCGCCACGTTGCCCGAGCCCTCCCAGATCGAGTTGAGCGGGGAGTCCCGGAACAGCCGCGGCATGCCCGACTCCTCCACGTACCCGTTGCCGCCCAGGCACTCCAGCGCCTCGGCGGCGTGCGCGGGCTGGCGCTTGGTCACCCAGAACTTGCTCACGGCCACGGCCAGCCGCCGGAACGCGGTCTCGGCCTCGTCGCCGCGCACCGACCGGTCCGCCGCCCCGGCCAGGCGGGTCATCAGCGCCGTGGCCGCCTCCGACTCCAGCGCCAGGTCGGCCAGCACGTTGCGCATGAGCGGCTGCTCCACCAGCCGCTTCCCGAACGCCGACCGGTGCTCGGCGTGGTGCAGGGCGTGGGTGAGCGCCGCCCGCATGCCCGACGCCGAGCCGATGACGCAGTCCAGCCGGGTGCTGTTGACCATCTCGATGATGGTCGGCACCCCGCGGCCGGCCTCGCCCACCAGGTGGGCGACCGCGCCGTCGTACTCCAGCTCCGCCGAGGCGTTGGACTTGTTGCCGAGCTTGTCCTTGAGCCGCTGGACGTGCAGCCGGTTGCGGGTGCCGTCCTCCAGCACCCGCGGCACCAGGAAGCAGCTCAGCCCCTCGGGCGCCTGCGCCAGGGTGAGGAAGAAGTCGCTCATCGGCGCGGACGTGAACCACTTGTGCCCGGTGAGCAGGTGGTGGCCCTCGGCGGTGGGCACCGCGCGGGTGGTGTTGGCGCGCACGTCCGAGCCGCCCTGCTTCTCGGTCATGGACATGCCCGCGATGAGGCCGCGCTTGGTGTGCGGGGCGCGCAGCCCGAAGTCGTAGGTGCGGGAGGTCAGCAGCGGCTCGTACCGCTGCGCCAGTTCCGGGGCGTGGCGCAGCGCGGGGACCACCGCGTAGGTCATGGAGATCGGACAGCCGTGGCCCGCCTCGGGCTGGGACCACAGGTAGAACTTGGCGGCCCGCGCCACGTGGGCGCCGGGCCGCTCGTCGGCCCAGGGCGCGGCGTGCAGGCCGAACTCGACGGCCTGGTCCATGAGGACGTGGTAGGCGGGCTGGTAGTCGACCTCGTCGATGCGGTGCCCGTAGCGGTCGTGGGTGCGCAGCACGGGCGGGTAGGCGTTGGCGGACTCGCCCCAGGAGCGGACCCGCTCCGTTCCGGCGGCGTCGCCGACCTCGCGGACCTCGGGCTCGGCCCAGGCGGCGCCCTCGCGCCGCACACCCTCCAGCAGGGCGGGGTCGTCGGCGGCGTTGTAGTCACCGAGCGGGGCGGCCTGGTTGAACACCTCGTGTGTCGGGGGCATGGCGTACTTTTCCGTTCCTGTTCGCAGGCGGCCGGGTGCCGCGCATCCTATCCCGTCACGACCAGGGGTAACAGAATCAGGTTCGGTTCCGCTGGGGCCGCCGGACCGGCCTCCGGATCTGCCGCCGGACCGGCCTCCGGATCAGCGGCCCAGACCCAGCGAGAAGCCGCCGTCGGTCGAGATGACCTGGCCGATGACCCAGCGGCCCTCGTCCGAGGCCAGCCAGCCCACCAGCCGGGCCGGGTCGGAGGGGTGCCCGAACCGCCCGAACGGGGTGGCGGCCAGCACCTGTTCGATGAGCGCCGGGTCGCGGTCGGTGGACCCGGGGTCCAGGTAGCCGGTGTTCACCGGCCCCGGGTCGATCGTGTTGAGGACGATCCCGAGCGGCAACAGTTCGGCGGCCGCGGTGGCGGTCAGCCCGGCCAGCGCCGCCTTGCTCGCCGCGTAGGCCACCTCGCCCACCATGGGGCCGTGGATCTGCCCGGAGGTCGTCCAGAACACCCGGCCGGTCGCGTGCTCGTCCAGCGGTCCGGCGAACTCCCGCCGGTCCCCGGGCCGGGCCGCGGGCGCCTCCTCCAGACCACTGAACGCCCGCGCGAAGTGCGAGGTCAGCAGCAGGGTGGAACGGGTGTTGACCGCCCAGTGGCCGTCCAGCCTCTGGGCGGTCATGTCCAGCAGGGAGCCGTCCCCGCCCGAACGCGCGTGGTTGCACACCAGCACGTGGAGGGAGCCGGTCAGGTCCCGGGCGGCGGCCACCAGGCGTTCGGGGGCGTCCGGTCCGGCCAGGTCCAGGCCCAGGTCGCCGAAGGCGGCGCCGGGACGCTGTGCCGCCCGCAGCCCGGCGCGCACCTCGTCGAGGTCGTCGCCGCCCCAGGGCTGGTCGGCGTCGTGCGCCCGGTGGTGGTGGATGAACAGGTCGGCGCCCAGCTCGGCCAGCCGGGCGGCGATCGCGTACCCGATGCCCCTGCGCCGGGAGACCCCGGTGACCAGGGCGGTGCGTCCGTGCAGCGGGAGGTGTCCGGAGTTCGTCATGGCCGCGATCCTAGGAACCGCGGCCGCGCTCCGCACCGGGTTTTCACCCGGCGTGCCGGTCCAGGAACCCGGCCAGCTCGTGGCGGGCCCACTGCGAGGCGAGGCCGCCCCAGTTGAGGTCGAACATGTGCTCCGCCCAGGGGATCTCCACCAGCCGGTGCTCCACGCCCGCCTCCGCCAGCCGGGCGGCCAGGCGGCGGTTGTCCTCGGGCTCCAGGAACAGGTCGTGCCCGGCGGTGATGAGGAGCGTGGGCGGGGCGTCGGGCGAGACGTGGTGCAGCGGGGACATCGCGGTGTACAGCGCGGGATCGCCGCCGGTCATCCGCTCGCTCTCCCGGTCCAGTTCCGCGGCCAGGGGTGAGCGGCGCAGCCGCCAGGGGTAGGGCGGTGCGTCGGCGGTGCCGTCGGCCGCCGAGTACCAGGCCGCGACGGCCGCCACCGGCACGTGCCCCACGGGGCAGCTCGGCGGGATGTCCCGCGCGGGGGTGTACGCGGCCAGCAGGGCGATCAGGCCCCCGGCGGACTGGCCGGTGAGGACGATGCGGCCGGGGTCGCCGCCGTACCCGGCCGCCTCCTCGTGGATCCGGCCCAGCGCGCAGCGCACGTCGGCGACGGCGGCGGTCCCGTCGCCGTCGGGGAAGAACCGGTAGTCGACCTCGAAGACCACGTGGCCCCGGTCGGCCAGCCAGGTGTCCCAGCGCGGCAGCAGGCTCTGGGGGAGGTCCTCGGCGCCGCCGTGCACGTTGACCACCACGGGTAGCGGTCCGTCCGCGGGCTCCCGGGGGCGCCAGACGTCCATCTCCAGGTCCTCGCCGCCGGGGGAGGCGTAGACCAGGGTGAGCGGTTCCCGGTCGGCGGAGACGGCCAGGCCGTCGGTGTAGCCGTTCAGGGAGACGGGGGCGCCGGCCTGCCGGGCGGCCCGCCAGGTGGCGGCGGGCGGGACCAGGGCGGCGGTCAGCGCCACCGCGTTGACGGCGGCCAGGACCGCGGCGACGCGGGGACGGGAGGCGCGCCCGGCCAGGGCCAGGAGCAGGCCCAGCGCCGCGACCGCGGCGGGGAACAGCGCGAACTCCAGGGTGAGCAGGCCGTACTGCCAGAACTCCCAGGAGGGCGGTGGCAGCAGCACCACCGCGATCGCCGCCGTGACGAGCAGGGCGGCCGCCCCGGAGAGGAGGAGGCAGGCGAGGCGGACCATGCGGGGACCCTCCGGTCGATACAATCGTATTGATACGACTGTATCCAATCGGGGCGCGTGCCACAATGGGCCGGTGCCCAAGTACGTCGACAAGGACGCGCGCCGCCGCGAGGTGGCCGCGGCGCTGCGGCGCATCGCCGCCCGCGAAGGACTCGAAGGCGTGAGCATCCGCACCGTCGCCGCCGAGGCGGGGCTGTCGGCGGGGGCCGTCCAGCGCGACTTCGCCACCAAGGACGAACTCCTGGCGTTCGCCTTCCACGACACCGTGGCGGCCGTCGGGGAGCGGTTCTCCCGCGTCCGTGTCGGTCCGGGCCGGGCGACCTTCGCCGAGGGGCTGCGCGCCGTCCTGCTCGACCTGCTGCCCACCGACGACGAGCGGCGGGCGCAGGCCCGGGTGTGGGCGGCGTTCTACGCCCGGGCGGCCCTGGCCCCCGACTTCGCGCGCACCCTCGCCGAGCTGGACGCCCGCACGCGCACCGCACTGCGGGCCGCCCTGGCCTACGCCTCCGAACAGGGCGAACTCGCCCCGGGCCTGGACCCGGAGGCGGCGGTGGAACTGCTGCTCGTGCTCGTCGACGGGGTCTGGATCACCGCCGTCCGCCAGCCCCCGGGCGCCTCCCTGGCACCGCAGCGCGCGGCGGTCGACGCCGCCGTCGCCGCGATCACCCGATCCCGCTAGGGCCAGAGGAGTCCCCGCTCCCAGGGACCCCCGGGCCTCTCGCGCAGGTAGCGCAGGCGCACGTGGCGGCGGTCGGGGGAGCCCTGCCAGAACTCCGCCTCGACCGGGCGGACCAGGTACAGGCCCCAGTCGTCGGGCGCCAGGGACGGGTCGGCCTCCACCCGGGCCCGGCTCTCCTCGAACACCCGGTCCAGCTCGGCCGGATCGGACAGCGGGCCGCTCTGGCGGCCGTGCAGCCCGGCGGCGCGGGACTCCGGCGGGCGGGCCAGGAAGTCGGCGGCGCAGCGTTCGGGGGAGGCGAGTTCGGCCAGGCCCCGCACCCGCACCTGGCGGCCCTGCTCGCGCCAGTGGAACAGCAGCGCCGCCTGCGGGTCCGCGGCCAGCTCCCGGCCCTTGGCCGAGGTCGTGGTGGTGGCGAACCACCAGCCCTCGGGGGTGAGGTCCTTGAGGATCACCACCCGGGCCGAGGGCGCCCCGGCCCCGTCGGCGGTCGCCACGGCCATGGCGTGCGGCTCGGACACCCCGGCGGCCACCGCCGCCTCGAACCAGGCGGTGAACAGCGCGATCGGGTCGTCGGGCGCGGCGGCCGGGTCGAACCCGGGCAGTTCCCCGGCGAACACCGGCAGGCCACGCAGCAGGTCCCGGACGGACATGGGTCTCCTCTCGGATCGGCGGACCCCACGATACGGACCGGGCACAGAAACGGCGCCCCAAAACTCCCTCAAACCCGGTGTCCCCTCTTCCGGGCCGGGCAGTGGCACCCGTGCGGTACCCGACGGGAGAGGAGCCATCGTGGAGATCGGGTTCAAGCTCATGGCCGAGCGGTACGAAGCCCCCGAGCTGGTGCGCCAGGCGGTACGCGCCGAGGAGGCCGGGTTCGACTTCGTGGAGATCAGCGACCACTACCACCCCTGGCTGTTCGAGCACGGCCACTCGCCCTTCGCCTGGTCGGTGCTGGCGGCCATCGCCCAGGCCACCGAACGCATCCGCATCGGCCCCGGGGTGACCTGCCCGACGATGCGGTACCACCCGGCGGTCGTCGCCCAGATGTCGGCCACCACGGCCGTGCTGTCGGGCGGCCGGCACTTCCTCGGAGTGGGCTCGGGCGAGCGGCTCAACGAGCACGTGGTGGGCGACGCCTGGCCGTCGGTCACGGCCCGGCACGCGATGCTGCGGGAGGCGCTGCGCATCATCCGGCTGCTGTGGTCGGGGGGCTACCGGTCGTTCGAGGGGGAGTACCTGACCCTGGACGACGCGCGGGTCTTCGACCTGCCCGAGACCCCGCCCGAGATCATCGTCGCCGCGGGCGGCGAGCGGGCCGCCGCCCTGGCAGCCGAACTCGGCGACGGGCTGTTCGCCACCGAGCCCGAGCCGGGACTGGTGGAGGCCTACACGGACGCGGGCGGGGAGGGGCCGCGGTACGTGGAGGTGCCGCTGGCCGTCGCCGACGACGAGGAGACCGCCCTGCGCAACGCCTGGGAGGGGTTCCGGTTCGGCCTGGGCGGCTGGAAGGTGATGTCGGAGCTGCCGAACCCGATCAACTTCGAGGCCGCCGCCGCGCTCACCACCCCGGAGGACATGCGGCGGATGGCGTCGGCCGGCCCGGACCCGCAGGAGCACCTGAAGCAGGTCCGGACCTTCGCCGAGGCCGGGTTCGACCACCTGGTGCTGATGAACGCGGGCGCCGACGTGGACGACTTCCTCGCCTACGCCGAGAAGAACCTGCTCCCCGAGCTGAGGCCCGCCGGGTCGGGTTCCTAGGGTGAGGTGCCCGGAGGTTTCCGGCCCTGGCTCCGGGGGGTGCCCACCTGCCCGGGGCCTCGGCCGGGGGGTGGGTGCACGCATGTCCTGTTAACGCTGTGGTGTGCGGGGGCGGCCTGTTCGGGGTCGCGGCCCTGACGGGCGCGCGGGGAACGGTTCCTCCGGCTCCAGGGGGTTTCCCACCTGTCCGGAGGCCTTGGCCACAGCCGGAGGGCGTTGCGCCTCCCCCGCCGCAGGGGGTTGCCCACCCGACCCGGGGCCTTGGCCCCAGCCCGGAC
>NZ_JBJJBV010000270.1:0-15951 GCF_045446735.1 Nocardiopsis protaetiae | reverse complement strand
CGAGAGCATCCGGTGCGGGAGAGCGAGAAGCGGGGCCGGTCCGTGCGGGGGCGCGGACCGGCCCCGAGGACACGGGGGCCCGGTGAAGATCGCCTATCTGATCAACGACATGTACGGCATCGGGGGCACCATCCGCACCGTCGCCAACCAGGCGGCGGCCCTGGTGACCCGGCACGACGTGGAGATCGTCTCGGTGTTCCGCCACCGCGACGAGCCCGCCCTGCCCATGCCCCCGGGGGTCTCCCTGCTCCCGCTCGTGGACGTGCGCGAGCACGACGGGTCCACCGGGGTCGGCGGTCGGCCGCTGTACGAGGGGTCGGAACGGGCCGGGCTCCCCCCCATCCTCTTCCCGCCCGAGGACACCCGGGGCTCCACCCACAGCAGGCTCACCGACGACCGGCTGGAGCAGTACCTGGCCACCACCGACGCCGACGTCGTCGTCGGTACCCGGCCCGGCCTCAACATCGTCATCGCTCGGTGCGCCCCCGACCACGTGATCAAGGTCGGGCAGGAGCACCTCACCTACGAGCAGCACTCCGAGTCGCTGCGGGGTGTCATGGCCCGGGAGTACTCGGGTCTGGACGCCTTCGTGACCGTCACCGAGGCCGACGCCCGCACCTACGAGCGGAACATGCCGCTGCCGGGGGTGCGGGTGCTGTCCATCCCCAACTCGGTCCCGGCCCCGCCGTTCACCGCCAACGGCCACAACAGCCGCACCATCGTCTCCGCCGGGAGGCTGGCCCCCAGCAAGCGGCACGACCTGCTGGTGAAGGCGTTCGCGTCGTTGGCCGAGGAGTACTCCGACTGGACGCTGCGCATCTACGGTCGCGGCGGCCGCCGCGGGGCGCTGGCCAAGCTCGTCGACTCCCTGGGGCTGCACGACCGGGTGTGGCTGATGGGCTCGCACCCGCACGTGGAGGAGGCGTGGGCGCAGGGCGCGTTCGCCGCGGTGACCTCCAGTGAGGAGCCGTTCGGGATGACCATCGTGGAGGCGATGCGGTCGGGCCTGCCGGTGGTGAGCACGGACTGCCCGCACGGGCCCGCCTCCATCATCCGCGATGAGGAGGACGGGTTCCTGGTGCCCAACAAGTCGGTGAGCGGGATCGCCGAGGGCATGTCCCGGCTCATGTCCGACGACCGGTTGCGGCGGCGCATGTCGGTGGCGGCGCTGGCCGGCTCCGAGCGGTTCGACCCGGCGAACGTGGTGCGCCTGCACGAGGGCCTGTTCTCCGATCTGGCCGGGACGCCGATGACCGCCTCCGATGTCGCTCCCCCGGTTCCGGTCCCGGCGCCGCGCGCCGAGCCCTCCGTGGCCTGCCGGGTGCGTGCCGGCGGTGACGGGCTGGTGACGCTGTCGTTCACCGATCCGCCCGACCTGATCGAGCTGGTGCGTTCGGGGCGGCGGATCACCCTGGCCCCGGACTGGCGGGGGCAGGTGGTGGTGGATCCGGCGCGGGAGCGGTTGGCCGCCGACACCTGGGAGGTGACCCGGGTCGACGGCGATCTCATCTCGCCGGTGCGGGACGTGGAGATCCACCAGCAGGGGTATCCGCTGTCGCCCAAGCGGACCCCGGAGCTGTCGTTGGTGGTCCCGACCCGTTCGGCCAAGGGTGGTCTGCTGCTGCATGTGCGCCGGTCGGCCCACCACGCCGAGGTCGAGCACGTGGAGGCCGCCGAGGGGCTGATCACCGTGCAGGGGCGGGTGTTGGGGCATGAGGAGGCCGATGCCCGCGCCCGTATGGTGGTGCGGTTGCGGAACACGCCCCGGACCCTGCGGGAGTTCTCGTCCCCGGTGGCGATCGGTGGGCTGTTCACCGCGGTCATCGACCCGGCGGCGGTGGTGCGCGGCCGCCACGGCGACTCCGAGACCTGGGAGATGCGGCTGGTGCTGTCCAACGGCACCGAGTGCACCGTGGGCCGCCACCTGCCCGGGGTCGTCGGCTACAAGAAGATCATCGAGTACCCGGCCCAGGAGGTGCGGCCGGTCCGCGGGCCGGGGTCGCGGGTGCGCCCCTACTACACGGTGAACGACCGGTTGGGGCTGACGACCTCGGCGCTGGCGCCCACTGTGGAGGTCGAGGACGTGCGGGTGCGCGCCACCGGGCGGGGCGACCGGCTGCGGTTCGGGTTCCGGCTCACCGACGCCCTGCCCGAGGGAATGGAGGCTGCGGTGGAGGTGGTGCGGGGCACCGACGCCGGGCAGCGGTACCCGTTGGAGGTCGAGGGCCGGCGGCTGACCGGGACGCCGCCGCTGCTCGCCCACCCCGAGTACACGGGCGTCGATGGTCTGCGGGCGTCCTGGCAGGTGCGGTTGCTGGTGGGCCCGGCCGGGGCGCTGGGCCGGATCGGCGCCGGGAGTGTGCTGGGGCACACCGCCCGGCGCTGGAACCACGGGCCGTACGTGCGGTCGGTGACGGCGTCGCCGCTGGCCAACGGTGATCTGAAGGTCACCGTGGCCGATGTTCATCTGTGGTCGGCGATCAACCGGCGGCTCCGGTGAACGGGTCGTTGCCGTTGTTCTCAGCGCGGATCATGCGCTGGGCGCGGCCGAGGCGTTCCAGGAGCCAGTCGGGCATGTGGTCGGCGGTGCGGGGGAAGCGCACGGCGTCGCGGTAGAAGTCGCGGGGGTCGGGTTCGGGGTCGAATCCGGGCGGGTTGCCGTGGTCGAAGTGGACGCCGATCTCGCGGGATTCCTTGACGGTGAGCCTGGCGGTGAACCAGGTGCCCTTGCCGGGTTGGTACATGCCGGTGCGCAGTCGGCCGAGCAGCCGGGTGGCCTCCGGGGGGAGCAGGTCCCATTCGCGGCCGTCCCGGCGGGCGACCTCCACCCGGGTGGAGGTGACGCCGACCAGGGCCTTGTGGTCGATGACGATCTCGTGCCAGGGGTCCCAGACGGCGGCGATGGTGCGGTCGGCGATCTCCTGGACGGTGTCCATCATTTCTTCGGGGGTCATGTCGCCGGGGTCGATGCGGGATTCGCGGGAGGCGCCGGGGGCGGCCAGTGCCATCCACGGTGACACGGTCTCGGGGACCAGGCCGCCCTCCAGGCGTTCCAGCAGCCAGTCGGGCATGTGGGCGCGGTCGCGGGGGAAGTGTTCCAGGTCCAGCAGGTAGCTGTCGTTGCCGCGGGGTTCGTCGAAGTGGGGTTCGTTGTCGTGGTCGTAGCGGACCCGGTAGCGGGCGGGGCGTTCCAGGTCGTAGTAGGCGGTGTACCAGGTGCCGGTGCGGGGGCGGGCCATGCCGGCGCGCAGTTCGCGGAGTTCGTCGAGCAGGGCCAGGGGCGGGACGCGGCCGACGTGGTGGCCGTCGGGGAGCAGGGCCTCCAGGTGGATGGACTCGCAGTCGACCAGGCCCGCGTACACGAGGCGGAGTTTGATCCAGTCCTGAGGGGCGGCCTCCAGGAGGGCCGTCCCGATCCGACGGAGGGACCGGTCCTGTTCTGCCGCTGTCATCGGAGTACGGGGATTCATACTCTCGCCTTCTGGTCACCGGGCCACCGCCGGCCGGGCGATGGATCTGCTGATACGGAATGTGTCGGACAGCGTCCATCCTCTCCGCTGGAGTCGGTTTTTGTCGGACACACGCGCTGAAAACCGGGGTGTGTCACGGAACCGATGCCGAACTCTCCCTTCCCCGGTTCGCGGTGCCGCGCACCCCGGCGTCCGCACCCGGCCATGGTGCGCCCGTCCACAGGGGTCCCGTTCCCCTACCGGTCGCGGTGGCCTCGGGGTAGGCTGCGCCCGGTGGGCTCCCGCGTGGTCGGGTGTTCACCCCGTGCCACCGCGAACCTCCTCGCCCGCCCCCTTCCACCCCCTGGGACGACAGCATGGGATCGCCGCCCCCCGCCCTTCGACGACGCCACCTGCTCGGTCATCGTGATGACGGGCAGGCCAACATCCTGCTGTTGTTCGGGTTGACCCTGGCGCTGCTGGCTCTGACGCTGCTGTTCGTGCGCGTGGGTGCGGCCGGGGACCAGCGTTCGCGGGTGCAGACCGCGGCGGACGCGGCCGCGCTGGCGGCGGTGAGCGCCCTGCAGGAGTCCGCGGCGGAGGATCTGGTGGAGGGGCGTTTCCCCATGCCCCTGTACGACGAGGACGTGGCCCGCAAGCGCGCCGAGGAGTACGCCCGGGCCAACGACGCGGTGGTGACCGACATCCGGGCCAGTGACAACGTCATGGGGCGCAACGGCAACATCGTGCGGGTGGAGGTGCGCGGGGCCCTGTGCCAGAAGGAGTTGGAGGCGGACGGTTCCCGGCACTGGGGCGATGTGGTCTGTGACGGCGAGGAGGACGGGAACACGCAGGTGGGGACGGCTGCGGCGATCGCGATCGCGGAGTTCCCCGAGTGCGGGCGCGACGCGGGCGGGATCTACTGTTCGGGTGCCGACGTCACGGACCTGGAGCAGGCCCGCCGGGTGGTGAGCGTGCACCTGGTGGACCAGGAGGGGCGTTACAAGTTCGACCCGAGCCGGGTGGTGTTCGGCGGCGGGGCGATCGTGGACTGTTCGTCGCTGGGGCAGCTGCACCCGGTGATGTGCCAGGTGCACGAGACCCTGCAGGCGGAGTTCGGCGGGTTCTACCTGACCGCGGGCGGGTATCGCAACGAGCCCACCAGCGACCACGGTTACGGCATGGCGGTGGACTACATGATGGCGCCCATCGGGACCGTGCCCGCCCCGAACATGCACCAGACGGCGATGGGCGTGATCGACTGGATCATCCAGAACGCCCACCGGTTGGGGGTCAAGGGGCTGATCTACGACCACCACATCTGGAATTCGGCCAAGGACCCGGTGGGTCCGTGGATGCAGGTGCGGCGCTTCCACCAGAGCACCGGCGACCTGACCCAGGACCATGTGGACCATATCCACCTGGCGGCGGGGCCGGGGGGCATGCGGTAGCGACCGGGAGGTTATCCACAGGTTCGGGGAAGGGCTTGTCCGGGCCGGGGCGGCCGGTGAACCTGGATTCATGACCCTTGGTGACCCCTTGAACCCCGAGTGTTCCCCCGTCGTAGGGCATGAGCCGCCCGATCGTGAGCCGCCGCGGACCCCTGGCGGGCGGCCTGTGCGGCAGCGGCGTGCTGGGGGGCACGAGCCCCCCGAGCAGGAACCACCCGACCGGGAGCCGCCGCGGACCCCTGGCGAACAGCCCGCGCAACAGCAGCGGCGTGCCGTGGAGGACGAACCGCCCGACCGGGAGCTGCTGCTGCGGACGCTGCGGCCGATCGTCCCGGTGCTGTCGCCGGACGCGGTGGTGTGCGACCTGACCGCCGCCTACCTGTGGGGGGTGGACCTGACCGCCCCCGGGGAGCGGATCACCCGGCTGCCGCCGCGGGTGGCGGTGCCGCCGGGCACGCCGCTGCGCGGGCTGCCGGTGCGGGCGCGCCGGGAGGTGGTGCCGCCCGCCGACCGGGTGGTGGTGGAGGGGATCCCCGTCACCTCGGCGGAGCGCACTGCGGCGGAGGTGACGGTGCGGGCCCCGTCGGTGCCGGTGGCGACCGCGCGGATCGATGCCTTTCTGGCCCGGGGGCTGGTCGATCCGGTGCGGCTGCCGGGGTACCGGCACCTGTTCACTCAGGTGTACGCCAAGCGGCTGTGCACGGCGGTGGGGTACGCGTCGCCGCTGAGCCAGTCCCCGGCCGAGTCGTGGCTGCGGGCGGTGATCCGGCAGGCGGGCCTGCCCCCGCCGCGGGTGCAGTGCCCGGTGCGGGTGCACCGCCGGGTGCTCCACGCGGACCTGGGGTGGCCGGAGTACCGGTTGGCGGTGGAGTACGACAGCCTGTTGCACCATCGGGGCACGCGGCAGGAGCGCCGCGACCGGGCCCGGTACACGCTGATGCGGGCGGCGGACTGGGAGGTGATACCGGTGACGGTGTACAAGCTCCAGTGCCACACCCGGGAGTTGCTGACCTGGATCCGCGACGAGCTGCTCTCCCGGGGCTGGGACTGTGATCCGGATCATGCGGAGCGGGTCCGCCGGCGTATCCGGGGCTTCGAACGCCGGCCGCCCCGGCTGCGGTGAGGGGGCGGTATGGATCGCGGACACGCGCTGCTCGAATACGCGGCGGTGCTGTCGCTGGTGGCGGTGCTGGTCGTCGCGGTGCTGCCCGTCCGCCCGGTCTGGGAGGGGGTGGAGCGGTCGCTGCACCGGGTGGTGCAGGGCCCCGCCGCCGACCCGGACTGGACGCTGGACCCGGTGGCCGCGGCGGATGTGCTGCTGCGCTGCGGCCGCGGGCTGCCGCGCCTGGACCCGGTGGGCAAGGTGGACTGCGCCCTGGCCGTGCTGGCGCTGCTGGACTCGGAGGTGCTGGAGGCGACGGTGCTGCGGTTGGAGGCGGAGGAGCTGTACGAGCTGTTCTCCAGCCGCTCCTTCTCGGAGGTCCCGGCCGCCCGGATCGCCGTCCGGTTGCTGTGGGAGCACGCCTCGGAGGAGGTGCTGCGCCGCCTGGCGCGGACGGAGACGTTCGGGTTCCTGGAGCAGGCCCTGGACTCCCCGGCCGGGGACTGGGTCCTGGGGTTCGTGAGCACGGGTGGTGATCGCGTGTACGCGATCATTGAACGGAACACTGCGTCACTGCGTCGTACCTTGCGCGCACACAACTCCGCGATGTCGTCCGGGTACTCCGGGCGACGACCCCCCGTACCCCTCGCGATCCGCGCGCGGTCGCGTGAACCGCAGAATCGAGGTCGAGGCCGTGTCGTCGATGTCGTCGTTGCCCGACACCGCGTCCGAGAACGAGCCCGACGCCCCGGGTGGGCGGTTGGGGTGGCCGATGACCCTGGCGATCCTCGCCGTGTGCCTGGCCGTGGTCGCCAGTGGCTGGTGGGTGGCCCAGGTGGTCTTCAAGGAGCCCGAGCTCGAACGGCCCTCCCCCGAGGACGCCGCGGCGTTCGTGCTGGGCGCCGCCGATCGGGTGGCGCGGTCCGACTCCTACGCGCTGTCCTTCACCCGGCTGCGGGACGGGCGGCCGGTGGGCGAGGGCTCCGCGTCCTACGACGCGGCCCGGAACCCGGAGTTCGAGCTGTCCTTCACCTACGCGGACGGCCCGGAGGTGTACCACTACGACCTGGGCGACGGTGTGCCGATCACGACGGCGGGGCACGGGCTGCAGATCCCGGAGGAGCCGTCCGCGGCGGACCGGTACCTGTGTTCGGCGGCGTTCGGTTCCGCGAAGTTGTACGAGATCGCCGAGAGCTCCACCGACCTGGACCTGGTGGCCCGGGAGGAGCTCGACACCGAGGCGGGTGGCCGCATAGCCCTGCGCTACGAGGGGACGTTCACGGCGTGGGTGGGCGGCTACGACCCCGAGGCGGGGGTCAACACCCTGGAGTCGGTGGAGGGGGCTCCGTTCACCCTGTGGCTCTCCCCGGACGGGGATCCGCTGCGTCTGGTCTACGGCGCCCCGGACGGCCTGGAGGAGCTCTACGAGTACGAGTCGCCGCCCGCCTGACCCCCGTGGGTCCTGCCGCCCGTCTGACCTCCGTGGGCCCCCGCACCCGGCCGTCGGCCGGGGACGGGTGGATCGGCGGGTCCGGCCGCCGCCCCGGACCACCCTCGGGCCGCCGCCGCGGCGCCGCCGTGCGGGGACCGGTGGAGCGGGTGGTGGGCACCCCCCGTGGGTCCCGCCGCCCGGACGTCGGCCGGGGGCGGGTGGTCGACACACCCACCCGTGGATTCCCACCGCCCTATGGCCGGTGTGCGGCGGACGGCCGCGGACCGCCCCCCGGCCGCCTCGGGCCGCCGCGGCACCGCCGGGCGGAGACCGGCGGAGCGGGTGGTGGACACCCGCGCTCGTGGGTCCCCGCCGTCCGTCCAGCTCCCGTGGGTTCCCGCCGCCCGGCGGCCGGTGCGCGGCCGGGGGCGGGGCGGGTCAGTGGGGGGCGCCGGCGGTGGTGGAGACGGTGTCGGGGACGTCGGCGGTGTTGTCGAGTTCGTAGGCGTAGGGGGGGTCGTCGACCGAGCCGAAGAGTTCGGGCTGGGCGGTGTCCACGAGGAGGTTGTCGCGGGTGAAGGTGGCGCCGGGGGCGTCGGGGTCGACGCGGACGGAGATCCCGAAGCCGTCGAAGTAGTTGCCTTCCACCAGGACGGCGGCGCCGTACCCCGATTCCACGCCGTACTCGGCGTCGCCGCGGTACAGGTTGTTGAACACGTGGACGGTGCCGCCGCGGACGCGGGGGCTGCGGGTGTCGGTGCCGTTGAAGAGGTTGTGGTGGACGCTGACCCGCAGGGTGCCCGGTGTTTCTTCCTTGCCGCCGATGCTCAGGGCGGCCTGGGCGTCGCGGAAGTGGTTGTGGGAGACGGTGACGTGGTCGGCGCCGTCGGTGACGGTGATGAGGGGTTCGCCGCCGCCGTCGCGCAGGGTGTTGCCGTCGATCCACACGTGGTGGGCGCCGCCGCGCACCGACACGGCGGTGTCGGCGGTGTCCAGGGTGAGGCCGCTGATGATGACGTTGGCGGCCCCGTCGACGACCAGGCGTCCGCCGGTGAGTTCGGCGGCCTGGTCGGGGGCGGCGGTGAGGGTCTTGTCGGAGGTGATCTCGACGGTGCCGTCCAGGTCGATGTCGCCGGAGACCTCGATGACGAGGGGTTCGGGGGCGGCGAGGTGTTCGGTGAGCCGGTCGGCGTCGGTGGCGGTGACGGTCTCTCCGGCGGCCCCGCCGGTGACCGCGGGGAACTCCTCGCCGTCCCGTTCCAGGGGCTGGGCTGCCCAGCCGACGGGGGTGTCCGCCCCGGGGGCCGGGCCGGAGGGGCTCGCGCTCTCGTCGCCCGCGTCGGGCGCCGGGGAGTCGACTCCGGCCTGGGCGGGTTCGGGTGCGGGGGCGGGGTCCTCCCCGCCGGAGCAGGCGGCCAGGGCGGCGCCGAGCGCCAGGGCCGTCGCGGCGGTGAGGAGCGAACGTGCGGTCATGGGGTGCTTTCCAGCGAGCGGGGCGGTCGGGGGGACCGAGGGGGTTGAGCCACACCTTGCCACAGCACGGACCTCGGTCCCAACCCGGCCGTTGCGGGCCCGGCCCGGGCGGCCCGGGCCCGGGGGCGCAACGGGAGCCGGGAGCGCCGCGGGTTCCGGGGGCACCGTGGGGTCGGGGGCGCGCGTGGGAACGCACGGGAACGCACAAGGGGCGCCGACCCCTGTGAGGGGGTCGGCGCCCGGAGGACGTTCACCGGCTGCGGGTCAGGGCCGCCGGTGGCCGCGTCCCACGACCGGGGGAGGGTTACTCCTTGGCCCAGCCGATGTTCTCGTAGACGTAGTCGCCGGCGAGGCCGTACTCACCCCAGTTGTGGAGGTCGTCCTTGAGGACGTACTGGCCGGGGCGCTCGAACATGGGGATGGTCAGCACCTCCTCCCAGATGGCGGCGTCGATCTGGTTGGCCAGCTCGGCGTACCGATCGATGTCGGTCTCCTGGCCGAGCTCGTCGAAGAGCTCGTTGATCTCCGGGGTGGAGTGGAAGCTGGTGTTGTTGCCCCAGTCCTCGCCCGCCTCGTCGAACGGGCCGCCGAAGTTGCCGGCGTTGTCGCTGGCGTACGGGTTGGAGCCGGTGAGCACGAAGGCCGCCAGCTCGTAGTTGCCCGGGATGATGTAGTCGGAGAACAGGGCGTTGCCCGGCACGTGCTGGACCTTGACCTCGATGCCGATCTCCGCGAGCATCTCGCGGGTGATGTCGGCCTCGTCCTTGGCCAGCTGCATGTCGTCGGAGGCGACGTAGCTGAGGGTCAGGGTGTCGCCGTCGGCGTTGGTGCGGAACTGGGCGCCCTCTTCCAGGGTCCAGCCCGCCTCGTCGAGGAGCTCGCCGGCCCGCTCCGGGTTGTACTCGCCCAGCTCGCCGCTGTTGTCCTGGTAGCCGTGCTGGCTGGAGCGCAGGAGGCGGTTGACCTCACCGGTGATGGGCCAGTTGACCGGGCCCAGGGCGACCTCGGCGAGGGTGTCGCGGTTGATGCCCATGGCGAGGGCGTGGCGGACGTTCTTGTCCGACAGGATCTCGCTGCCGGCGTTCACCGAGACGAAGCGGTGGCCGTTGTTGACGGCGCGGGTGAAGTACGCGCCCTCCTTGCCCTCCAGGAGCTGGTAGCCGGCGGCGTCGTAGCCGAGGTAGAAGCCGTCGATCTCACCGTTGTTGAACGCGGTGGCCTGGCCGTCGATCGCCACGTTCGTGTAGATGATCTTGTCGAGCAGCGCGGGCTCGCCCCACCAGTCCTCGTTGCGGGTGACGGTGATGCGCTGGGTGACCTCGTCGAACTCGGGGTTCGCGAACGGGCCGGCGGTGACGAACTCCTCGCCCTCGGTGTAGCCCTCGGCGAACAGCTCCTCGTCCTCCATGTACTCCTTGGGGTACACGATGTCGAACAGGGAGGGCCAGTCGGCGTACGGCTCGGAGAACTCCAGGCTGAAGGAGAACTCGTCGTCGCCCTCGACGAACTCGTCGATGAACTTGTAGCCGGTGTCGGAGCCGACCTCGAACTCGCCGTCGGTCTCACCGTTGATGGTGGCGACCATGGCGCCGTAGTCGGCGGAGGTGACGGGCTCGCCGTTGGACCAGGTGGCGTCCGGGTTGAGCGTGAAGTCGACGGTCAGGCCGTCCTCGCTCACGCCGTATTCGAGCACGTACTCCTTGCGCGGCTCGTAGGTGCCGTCGGGCTGGAAGCGCGTGATGGAGGGCATCAGGCCGCCCATGACGCGGCGGACGTCGCCCTTGTTGCCCTGGACGTGGACCATGTTGTACTGGTCCTCGTACTCGCTGAGGGCCCAGACGAACTGGCCGCCCTCCTGCAGGTCCTCACGGGCCGCCGGGTTGAGGTCGCTGGCCTCCAGGGAGGCCACCTCCTCCTGGGGGTCCTCGGTCGGTCCGTCGTTGCTGCACGCGCTGGCCATGACGACCAGTGCCGCGACGGGGGCGAGATAACGCGCCTTCCCGATTCGCATGGGGATTCCTCCTATGGGGATGGGTAGGCCGGCGCGCGGGGCGGCGCCGGCCCGTGCCGTGTCGGGCCGGGTCAAAGGACCGACTGCCGCTCCGCGAAGTGGCAGGCGGCCGCCTGGTCGCCACCGTTGGTGGCTTCCAGGGCCGGCTCGACGCTCATGCACCGCTCCTGTTCGGGTTCGGAGAGGGTGATGAACTTCTGGCACCTGGTCCGGAACCTGCAGCCCGACGGCGGGTTGGCGGGGCTGGGCAGGTCTCCGTCCAAGACGATGTGCGTGCGGGCGCGTTCCTTCTCCGGGTCGGGGATGGGGATCGCGGACAGCAGCGCCTGGGTGTAGGGGTGTGCGGGCCGGGTGTACACCGAGTCGGTGTCGCCGATCTCGACGATGCGGCCCAGGTACATGACGGCCACGCGGTCGGCGATGTGCCGGACCACGGACAGGTCGTGGGCGACGAAGAGGTAGGACAGGCCGAGTCGGGCCTGGAGTTCCTCCAGGAGGTTGACCACGCCGGCCTGGATGGACACGTCCAGGGCGGACACGGGCTCGTCGAGCACGAGGAGTTTGGGTTCCAGGGCCAGGGCGCGGGCGATGCCGATGCGCTGGCGCTGGCCGCCGGAGAACTCGGCGGGGTAGCGGGTGGCGTGCTCGGGGTTGAGGCCGACCAGTTCCAGGAGCTCGTAGACGCGGGCGGTGGTGTCGGCCTCGGTGTAGCGGTGGGTGCGCAGCGGTTCGGCGATGATGTCGAAGACCGGCATGCGCGGGTCGAGCGAGCTCATCGGGTCCTGGAACACGATCTGCATGTCGCGGCGGAGCGCGAACCGGTCGGCGCCGCCGATCTTGGAGGTCTCGTGGCCCAGGACGGTGACGGTGCCGCCCTGGGGCTTCTCCAGCCCCATGATCTCCATGAGGGTGGTGGACTTGCCGCAGCCTGATTCGCCGACGAGGGCGAGGGTCTCGCCTTCGCGGATGTCGAAGTCGATGCCGTCGACCGCGTAGACGGTGCCGACGCGGCGCTTGAACACGGCGCCCTTGGTGAGCGGGTGGTGTTTGATGAGCGACTCGACCCGGAGCATCTCGGTGCGGTCCTCGCGGCGCACGGCGGCGGCGGGGACCTCGGGGATCTCCGGGATGGGGTAGATGTCCTGGGCGGTCCAGTCGTTGTCGGCGATCTCGCCGGAGCGGATGCAGGCGACCCGCTGGACGCCGGTGTCGGCGACGGCGGTGGCCTCGGCGGGGGCGCCTGCTTCCTGGGCGGCCCGGATCTGTGTCTTGGTGGGCTGGTCGCCCACCGGGAGCAGGTCGGGTTCGGCCAGGGAGCATTCGGGTTCGGCGATGGGGCAGCGCGGTGCGAAGGGGCAGCCGGGCGGCAGGGCGGTGAGCGAGGGCGGGGTGCCCTTGATGGGGACGAGGGCGCCCTGGCGTTCCAGGTCCATGCGGGGCACGGCGCCGAGCAGGCCCATGGTGTAGGGCATGCGGCTGCCGTAGTAGATCTCGTCGACGGTGCCCATCTCGACGGGGCGGCCCGCGTACATGACGAGCATCCGGTCGACGAACCCGGCGACGACGCCGAGGTCGTGGGTGATCATGACGATCGCGGCGCCGGTCTCCTCGCGGGCGGTGCGCAGCAGGTCGAGGATCTGCGCCTGGATGGTGACGTCCAGGGCGGTGGTGGGTTCGTCGCAGATGATGACGTCGGGGTCGTTGGCCATCGCCATGGCGATCATAACGCGCTGGCGCATGCCGCCGGAGAACTCGTGCGGGAACGAGCGGTAGCGGCCTTCGGGGTTGGGGATGCCGACCAGGTCCAGCAGGTGGATGGCGCGTTTGCGGGCCTCGTCCTTGGACGCCCTGGGGTTGTGGACCAGGACGGCTTCGGCGAGCTGGTCGCCGACGGTGTAGACGGGGGTCAGGCCCGAGAGGGGGTCCTGGAACACCATGGAGATGACCTTGCCGCGGCGGGTGGCC
Source organism: Nocardiopsis protaetiae (assembly GCF_045446735.1). Classification (NCBI taxonomy): domain Bacteria; kingdom Bacillati; phylum Actinomycetota; class Actinomycetes; order Streptosporangiales; family Nocardiopsidaceae; genus Nocardiopsis; species Nocardiopsis protaetiae. The sequence goes on along the minus strand of NZ_JBJJBV010000270.1, from coordinate 3,068 downwards.
ATCTCGCGGTCGTTCAGGCCGAGGATCTCCTCGCCGTGCAGTTTGACGGAGCCGGTGATGACGGCGTGGTCGGGCAGCAGGCCCATGGCGGCCATGGAGGAGACGGACTTGCCCGAGCCGGACTCGCCGACGATGCCGAGGACCTCGCCGCGGCGGACCGCGTAGCTGACGCCGCGGACGGCGTTCACGTCGGGGTTGCCGCTGAAGCCGCGGAAGGTGACGGTGAGGTCTTTGACCTCCAGCACCGGGGTCTCGTCGCCGGGTCGTCCCGGGGTGGCCTCGGTGTTCTCGATGGTCTGTGCGCTCATGTGTGCTTCCCCCCTAGGACCGGCGCGACTTGGACTGCGGGTCCAGGGCGTCACGCAGCCCGTCCCCGATCATGTTCACCGCGAGCACCAGGATCACCAGGAGCACCGTGGGGAACGCGAAGATCCACCAGCTGGTGTTGGCGAACTTGGAGCCCTCGGCGATCACCACGCCGAGGCTGATGTCGGGTGGCTGGACGCCGAAGCCGAAGTAGCTCAGCGAGGTCTCGCCGATGATCGCGGTGCTGACCGCGATGGTGGCGTCCGCGATGAGGAGCGACGACATGTTGGGCAGGATGTGCCGGAGGATGATCTTGCGCGGGGGGACGCCCATGAACCGGGCGGCGTGGATGTACTCCCGTTCCCGCAGGGAGATGGTCATGCCGCGGATCATCTTGGAGGTGACCATCCAGCTGAACGCGGCCAGCAGGATCACCAGGACGATCCAGCCGCCGCCCTGCCCGAAGTGCTTGGACAGGATGGCCAGGATGACGAAGCTGGGCAGGACCAGGGCGAGGTCGGCGATCCACATCAGGGCGCGGTCGGTGACGCCGCCGAAGTAGCCGGCGAACGCGCCGACCAGGGCGGCGATGCCGGTGGACAGCAGGGCGACCAGCAGGCCGATGAGCAGGGACTTCTGGAGGCCGGCGGTGGTCTGGGTGAAGACGTCCTGGCCGGTCTTGTTGGTGCCCATCCAGTGCTCGGCCGAGGGCCCGGACAGCAGCGCGGTGTAGTCGCGCTGGCCGACCTCCCAGCCGGTGACGGCCGGGCCGACGAACGCGAAGAGGGCGAGCAGGGCGAGCAGGGACAGGCCGATGATCACCCGGGGGGTGCCCAGGAGTTGGCGGATCAGGCCTTTGAGCCGGTTGGGTGCCGGCGGCACGGTGGGCGCCTTGACGGGTTCGGTGCCCGTGGTGGTCGTGCTCATGACGAGGTCTCCAGCTGGACGGCCGCGGAGGTGGACGGGAGGGGCGGGGTGGTGTGCGCGGACGCGCGGTTCCGTGTCACTGTCACACCCGCACTCTCGGGTCGAGCCAGGCGTAGAGGATGTCCGAGAGGAAGGACGCCACCATGATGGTCACGGCCATGAAGCAGGAGACGGCGGCGACGACGTGGACGTCCTGCTGGAAGATGGCGTCGATGAGCCAGGCGCCCATGCCGTGCCAGCCGTAGATCTTCTCGGTGAAGGTCGCGCCGGAGACCATCAGGCCGAAGGTGAAGGTGAAGTAGGTGATGGTGGGGATCAGCGCGGTGCGCAGGGCGTGCTTGAAGAGCGCCTTGCGCCGGGTGAGTCCCTTGGCCATGGCGGTGCGCACGAAGTCCGAGCCGAGCACGTCCAGCATCATGTTGCGCTGGTAGCGGGCGAAGGCCGCGAAGAGCGCGACGGCGAGCACGAAGGTCGGCAGGATCGCGTGGTGTATTCGGTTGAGGAGGAGTTCCCACGCGTTGCCTTGGAAGCCCGCCGAGTACTCGCCGGAGAACAGGAAGAGCTGGAAGCCGAGCGCCTTGTTGATCTCGGTGGCGCCCACCTGGACGCTGAGCGCGATGACGACGGTGGGGACGGCGAGCACGGCGAACGAGGCGAAGGTCGCGGCCTTGTCGAACCAGCGGTACTGGCGTACGGCCGCGTAGGCGCCGATGGCGATGCCCAGGGCGCTGCCCAGGATGGTGGCGACGGTGATCAGGCGCAGGGTGACGCCGGCCTTGAGCCAGATCTGGGGGGTGACGTCGCGGCCCTGGATGGTCTTGCCGAAGTCGCCCTGGACCACTCCGCTCAGCCAGGTGGCGTACCGCTGGACCAGGGGTGTCTGGTCGTTCAGGTTGAGGGTGTCGAGCTGGGCGTTGATGACGTCGTCGGTGGGCGGCGGCTGCATCTGCTCGAAGTAGCCGCGTGGGTACAGGTTGGTGGCGGCGAGCAGGTACGCGAAACTCGTCGCGAGGAAGATCAGTACGACGTAGTTCAACAGTCGTCTGACCAGGAACTTGCCCAAAACTCTCTCCGAACCTCACAGCCGAGCCCGGCGCGGCGGTCTGCTGACAGGGCGGCGTAGCCAAGAGCACCGGTGGAGTGCGGTCGGAGCCCGTGCGGCTGGTGGCCTGTTAAGCGTCCTTGATCCCACTACCACCGGTGGGGGTCACTCCCGGTGACTGCCGAAACACTATTGCGTCCGATTCACGTTCAGTGACCGGAATGTCAAGAGTCTGGAGCATCGCTAGACACTCGACGGTAACCAGTGCATCAAGAAAAGACAACGGAGCGCTTTTGCCCGGCAAACTGCTGTCGATTTGTCAATGTTTGCACAGTATGAGACGACAGCGTCACCGACAGCCACAAAAGCCCTTTGAACTGCGAAGACGCGCCCGCCCGACGGGGCGATGGTCATCAACGTTTACATGAAAACCGACAAATCAGGCAATCATGTGACCAAAAGGCGGTCGATCGTCATCCGCGGGAAACCCGTCCCCGGACCGGCCGGGTCGGTGTCCCGGATCGGCCCCGGGACTCCCCCGGGAGGGCCCGGCCCCGCCGAATGGAACCGGGCGTGCCCGCCTGCGGGTATCACCCAGCGTGAGGTGACTTAACCAGGGCTAACGAGGATGCGTGAGTCGTCCTCAACGCGTTCGGGGCCCGGCGCCCGGGCCGTCTCCGCCACCGCCGCGCCCGGCCGGCGCACCCGGGGCAGCAGCGGGGCGATGCTGCGCGACCGCGCCATCCCCCACCAGGCCCCCAGGCCGCGGGCGGCGTCGCCCGCGATGCCCAGC
>NZ_JBJJBV010000027.1:0-43631 GCF_045446735.1 Nocardiopsis protaetiae | reverse complement strand
CCCCGGGGATAACAGGCTGATCTTCCCCAAGAGTCCATATCGACGGGATGGTTTGGCACCTCGATGTCGGCTCGTCGCATCCTGGGGCTGGAGTTGGTCCCAAGGGTTGGGCTGTTCGCCCATTAAAGCGGCACGCGAGCTGGGTTTAGAACGTCGTGAGACAGTTCGGTCCCTATCCGCTGTGCGCGTTGGAGACTTGAGAAGGGCTGTCCCTAGTACGAGAGGACCGGGACGGACGAACCTCTGGTGTGCCAGTTGTCCTGCCAAGGGCATGGCTGGTTGGCTACGTTCGGGAGGGATAACCGCTGAAAGCATCTAAGCGGGAAGCTTGCTTCGAGATGAGGTCTCCTGCCTCCTTGAGAGGGTAAGGCTCCCTAGAGACGATGGGGTTGATAGGCCGGGTGTGGAAGCCTTGTGAGGGGTGGAGCTGACCGGTACTAATAGGCCGAGGGCTTGTCCGCTGCAGATAATTGGGTGCTCGCGCATACATGTTCACATAGCTGGTGGAATCTAGGTTTCCTGGTGCTGTGCCCTGTTTTTGGGGTGTGGTGTTGGGTGTTGGGTTTCCGTGGTGGTTATGGTGGGAGGGTCACACCCGGTTACTTTCCGAACCCGGTCGTTAAGTCTCCTTGCGCTGATGGTACTGCCCTGTGGTGGGGTGGGAGAGTAGGTTGCCGCCACGGTTTTCTTGCGGGTTGAGAGCCCCCTCTGTTGCAGAGGGGGCTTTCCCTGTTTGGGGGGTCGTTCTTCGGAACGGCCCCCCCTTTTTTTGTGCCCCGGGGCCGGCCGGCGGGCGGTTTTGTGGGTGTTCTTTGTTAACGCTGTGGGGGGCGGGGGTGTGTCTGTTTTGGGGCCCAGGCACAGTTCGGGGGAGGGGATCGGTTCCTCCGGCTCCAGGGGGTGGGCGGAGGCGTTGCCTCCGTTCTTGGTCCTGTGGGGGTGAGGGCCTGCGGGTGTCGGGACCTTCGCCGCAGGGGGTTTCCCACCTTCCCCGGGGCCTTGGCCCCAGCCCGGTCACCTTCTTGACCGCCCTCGCCGCAGGGGGTTTCCCACCTTCCCCGGGGCCTCAGCCCCAGCCCGGACACATCCCTGACCACCCCCGCCGCAGGGGGTGACGGCCACACGAGGCCTCTCGCCCCAACCCCAGGGGGTTTCGGTAGAGCGGGACTCGGCCCCGGCCCCAGGGGGTGAGACAGCAAGAGCAGGTTTCCAAGTGGCCAGCCATCTGCGGAGGGCGGTGTGCGGAGACCGCTCTCGGTCGCGTTGGTCTCCACGGGTCACCCCCTGGGAACGTACAGACCCGGGCTGGGCGCGGAGCCGTCCCCACGGTACGACGCCCGGCAGACCAAAAAGACGTACGCGTCTCCTGCACGTCCCCGGTGGTGGGGGTGTTTTCCGGGGACGGGTCGGGGCACAGCGCACATCCCCGGCCACACAGGTCCACGGAAAGACGCTCCGCCTGCAAACCCGCGGTTGCACAGACCTCGCTTGAAAGCCCGACCACAGACGGGGTAACCCCCGCTGTCAGTGCCCTCCCCAACCACAGGGGGTGTCGGGAGGAAGGACCGGGACCTGCGCCGCAGGGGGTGACGGCCGCGGTTACCCGCGGCCCCAGCCCAAGGCCGGAAGGTGAACCGCGACCTGCGCTCAAGGGGGTGAGGGCCGCGGTTACCTGCTGCGCCCGGACACGGGGGGTGTCGGGAGGAAGGACCGGGACCTGCGCCGCAGGGGGTGACGGCCGTACTTGTCCTTGGGCCCGGGGACAGGGGGTGTCGGGAGGCGGGACCGCCACCGGCACCACCGAAAATGTGGACGCGGTTCACCCCTGGGGCCGGGGAGGGCGATCGGGGCCGGGGTTTCACCCTCTGGAGCGCAGGCCGAGGTTCTTCCTCCCGACACCCCCTTGGGTCGGGGAGGGCACTGACAGCGGGGGTTACCCCGTCTGTGGTCGGGCTTTCAAGCGAGGTCTGTGCAACCGCGGGTTTGCAGGCGGAGCGTCTTTCCGTGGACCTGTGTGGCCGGGGATGTGCGCTGTGCCCCGACCCGTCCCCGGAAAACACCCCCACCACCCGGGACGTGCAGGAAACGCGTACGCCTGGTGGTCTGCCGGGCGTCGTACCGTGGGGACGGCTCCGCGCCCAGCCCGGGTCTGTACGTTCCCAGGGGGTGACCCGTGGAGACCAACGCGACCGAGACCGGCCCCCTACACCGCCCTCCGCAGATGGTTGCTGTTCTGGAAACCTGCTCTTGCTGCCTCACCCCCTGCGGCGGAGGTCGCGGTCCTTCCTCCCCAACCCCCCTGGGGTTGGGGCGGGAGGCCTCGTGTGGCCGTCACCCCCTGCGGCGGGGGAGGCACAACGCACTCCGGCTATGGCTAAGGCCCCGGGCAGGAGACCGGGCTGGGGCCAGGGCCCAGGGAAGGTGGGAAACCCCCAGGGGCCGAGGCCGGAGGCCTCCCGCGGCCGTCACTCCCTGGGGCGGGGGCGGCCACGGATGTGACAGGGCTGGGGCCAAGGCCCCGGGAAAGGTGGGAAACCCCCTGGGGTGGGGTCGCGGTAGCTACAGCGTTCACCCCATGGGTCCGGGGACGGAGGTGATACCTTCGCCCACCCCCTGGGGCGGGAGGAACCGATCCCTCCTCCGAGCTGTGCCTAGGCCCCGAACAGGTACACCTTCGCCCCCACAGCGTTAAAAGGGCATGGGTGGACGGCAGCGGTCTCTTTACAGGGGCCAGGCCCTCAGGCGGGTTTTGTACCCCGGAGAGGAGTTCCCTCCGGTAGCGGTGCCGGCTCGCCCTCGCCTCTGCCGGGAGCCGGTATTTCCCGCTGGCCTGGGACTTTGAGCACTCGGACTTTGGCGGCCCGCATCTGCTCCATGACGTAAGCTGGAGGGCACGAGTACTTGATGCGCTGCTACTGCTCAGTGGCAGCGCTTTTGACTGTTGACGGACGGGTTGGATGACTGAGGACAGCCGATCGGGAGACCGCCAGGACTCCGGAGCCAACGAGCACAGCGGTGACCGCTCCGGCGCGTCTTACGGTCGGGGACGTGGTGACAACTCCCGCTCCCGTTCCGGCTACCGGGGTGACCGTGACCGTGGCCGTGATGACCGCGGTGGGGGTTTCCGCGGCGGAGACCGGGATCGTGGTGGGTACCGGGGCCGCGATGATCGCGGCGGGTACAGAGACGACAGGGACCGGCGTGACGACCGTGGTGGATACCGCGGCCGTGACGATCGCGGGGGTGACCGCCGCGAGGGCGGCTACCGTGACGACCGCGGTGGTTACCGGGGAGACCGGGACCGGCGCGATGACCGCCGTGAAGGCGGCGGTGGCGTTCGCGACGACCGTGGTGGTTACCGTGGGGGCGATCGCCGTGAGGGCGGTCACCGGGGTGACGACCGCGGAGGCTACCGGGGCGACCGGGACCGGCGTGATGACCGCGGTGGTTACCGTGGCCGTGATGACCGTGGTGGTGACCGCCGTGAGGGCGGTTACCGGGGTGACGACCGCGGAGGCTACCGGGGCGACCGGGACCGGCGTGACGACCGTGGTGGTGACCGCCGTGAGGGTGGCTACCGGGGTGACGACCGCGGTGGGTACCGTGGCCGTGACGACCGTGGTGGTGACCGCCGCGATGACCGTGGTGGCCACCGTGGCGGTGACCGCCGCGAAGGCGGCTTCCGTGGTGACCGCGACCGCCGTGACGACCGCGGCGGATACCGCGGCGACCGTCGGGACGACCGGCGTGGTGGCGGGTACCGCAACGACCGGGGCGGCTACCGCGGGCACGACGACCGCCGTGGGCCCCGTGAGGACCGGGACCCCGCGGATGTCGCTCCGCCGCTTCCCGAAGAGGCCACCTACGACCAGCTCGACGCCGACACCAGGCGCGACCTCAGCTCGCTGCCCAAGTCCCTCGCGGAGCTGGTCGGCAAGCACATCGTGGCGGCCGGCCTCCTCGTGGACGAGGACCCGGAGCGGGCCTACACCCACGCCGCCTACGCCCGGCGCAAGGCGTCCCGGGTCCCCGGTGTCCGGGAGGCCTCCGGTGTCGCCGCGTACACGGTGGGCAAGTGGCAGGAGGCCCTCTCCGACCTGCGTGCCGCGCGTCGGATGAGCGGCCGCGACAACTTCCTGGCGATCATGGCCGACTGCGAGCGCGGCCTGGGCCGTCCCGAGCGGGCCCTGGAGATCACCGGGGACCCCGCCGCCGAGCAGCTGGACGCCGCCGAGCGCATCGAACTGCGCATCGTGGCCGCCGGTGCCCGGCGGGACATGGGCGACGTCAAGGGCGCGCTGGCCGAGCTCCAGGTTCCGGAGCTGAAGGAGCGCCGCGCCCGGCCGTGGATCGCGCGCCTGTTCTACGCCTACGCCGACGTCCTGGAGGAGCTGGGCCGCGAGGAGGACGCCCGCGAGTACTTCTCGCGTGCCTCCGCCGTGGACACCGACGGTGTGACCGACGCCGACGAGCGCCTGGCCGTCCTGGAGGGCGTCGAACTGGTCGACGTGGACCTTGAGGACGGCATCATCTGGACCGACGCCGAGGAGCAGGACTTCGAGGAGCCGGAGGACCTGCGGGAGCGCCGCCCGGCAGAGCCGGTCCTGGACGAGGGCGACCTCGACGACGAGGACGGCTTCGAAGGCGAGGAGGACGACGTCGAGGACGAGGTCCGCGACGCCGACACCGCCGAAGCCTCCGAGGACGACGAGGACGAGGACGTTGAGCCCGAGTCCGTGAAGGACGACGAGGGCACCGGGGAAGCCGACGCCTCCCCGGACCGGGAGCGCGACTGACCCCGGATCCCCCGGCACCGTCGAGCGGTCGTGGACCGCTCGGCGGTGCCGTCGTGCGTCTGGGGGTCCTTCCCCCGGCCCACGACTCCGTGGTGTGCCTGACCCACCGCGGCGGCCGGGCGCTGATGGTGCGCAACCGGTGGCGGGCCTGGGAGTTCCCCGGCGGGCACGCCGAGGCCGGGGAGGGTGTCGTGGACACCGCCCGGCGGGAGGCCGCCGAGGAGGCCGGGGCGACCCTGGGCCCGGTGGAGGTCGCCGGGTACTACGTGCTCGCCGGCGGGCACGTCACGGTCGTCACCCACGCCCCCGTCCTGGAGACGGTTCCGCTCACCGGCGAGTTCGAAACGGTGGAGGTGCGGGAGTTCGACGTCCTGCCCCCGGAGGAGAGCCTGTCCTGGGCCGACGGCCTCTACGCCCACCTGCTGCGGGCGCTGGGCCTGCCCGGTGCCCGTCCCTGAGCCGGTCGGTCACCCGACGGGTTTGACGTAGTCGGTCTCCTTGCCCAGCAACGAGTAGCCGAGTCTGCGGTTGATGGCCAGCATGGGCGCGTTGTTCTCGTGGTTGCCGGTGGAGGCGTGGGTGAACCCCCGCTCGCGGGCCCGCAGCAGCGCGGCGTGCTTGGCGTAGCCGGCCAGGCCCCGCCCCCGGAACTCACGCAGGGTCCCCGTCATCGACGACTCCAGGCGGGACTCCCGGTCGGAGGCGTAGCAGGTGATGCCCGCCGGGGTGCCCTCGTACAGGAAGACCAGGCTGAGGTCGAGGTCGCTGAGCGGGTGGTTCCAGGGGCCGTTCACCCAGTCCTCGAACGTCATGAAGCCGACGCCCGGGGCGGCACCGGGTTCGTCGGCGCTGGCCAGCCGGTCCAGTTCGTACACCGGCCGGGGATCGTCGGCGTAGTCACTGAACGGCCGCAGCTCCACACCCGCGGGGGGTTCCGGGGCCGGGGGCAGCAGGGACAGGTCCAGGCCCAGGATGTGGTGGGCCTCCTCCGGCTCGTACCCGTGGGCGAGGACGACCTCGTGAAGCGCCGGGCCGCCCATCTGGACCGGCTCCTCGGCGGCCTCGGCGCGCAGGACGCGGGCGCCCCGTTCCACCAGGGACTCCTCCGAGGCGCTGAGCAGGCGCGCGGCCAGCTCGCCGCTCTCACGGTGCCGCTCCGCGATCGCGGCGAAGAAGGTCAGGCCGTGCGGGTCCCGGCCCTCGGGGCGGGTGAGCAGCGAGCGGATGAAACCCACGACCCCGCCGTCGGCGTCGGTCGCGACGAGCGGCACGTCCGTCGAGTGAGGGGTGGGGTTCTCCATGCGCCAGCACACGGCCTTCTCGGTGAGGACCCGGTAGGGGTGATGGGCGCGCAGGAACGGGAGGACGGAGGGGACGTCCGCCGTCGTCATGGGTCTGATCTCAAGCGTCATGCGGTGAGCCTAGGTGGCCCGGATCTGCCCCGCACGCGGTTTTCCGGCCCGGTTCCCGGTCTCGGGGCCGTCCCCTCCGCGTGTCCGCCTGGCCGATCCGGGCCACCTTCTCCAGGGGCCCTTGTCCGGTCCGGACCGGGCACGTACCGTCCCCGGTGCGGTCGGCGGATCGCCCGCGGCCCGGGAACCCAGGAGGTCGTGCATGGGACGAGGACGGACCACGGGTCGAAGCCTGTCGTTGCTGGTGGGCGGCTCCCTCATCGGCTCGCTGCTCGCAGCGGTGCCGGCCGCCGCGGACGACCGGGAGACGGAAGCCGCGGCAGGGGTGGAGTGGGGTCCCTGCCCCGAGGGGCCCGGGCTGAGCACGCTGGAGTGCGCCACGGTGGCGGTGCCGCTGGACTACGGCGACCCCGACGGTGCGCGGATCGAGATCATGGTGTCCCGGCTGGCCGGTACGGCCCCGGACCGGCGGCGCGGGGTGCTGCTGCTCAACCCCGGCGGCCCGGGCGGGTCCGGGCTGGCGACCCCCGCGGAACTGGTCGACTTCGGTCTGCCCGCCAGCGTTCTCGACAGCTACGACCTCATCGGCATGGACCCCCGGGGCGTCGGCCACTCCTCACCGGTGAGCTGCGGGTTCACCGACGATGACGGGTACTGGGGCGGCATCGCTTTCTACGCCGTCGATGACGCCGCGGTGGAAGCGCAGGCCGTGATCGCGGAGGCGGTCGCCGACCAGTGCGCGGAGAACGACACCGACGGGCTGCTGCCCCACATGTCCACGGTGAACACGGCACGCGACATGGACCGGGTCAGGGCCGCACTCGGCGAGGAGAAGATCAGCTACCTCGGTTATTCCTACGGGTCCGCGCTGGGCGCCGCCTACACCTCGCTGTTCCCCGAACGCTCCGACCGGATCGTCCTGGACAGCGTCGTGGGCGACACGTTCGTCGGCTACGGCAGCTCGCGGACCGCCGGGCCCGGAGCCGAGGACACGTTCCCCGACTTCGCCGCGTGGGCGGCGGAGCACGACGATTCCTACGGCCTGGGGGACTCCCCGGAACGGGTGCGGGAGACGTACTTCGAGATCGCGGGACGGCTCGACGAGGAACCGGTGGCCGGTCTGGACGGCGGGCTCTTCCGGTACGCCACCTTCATCGGCCTGTACGGGGCGCAGCTCTACCCGCGGACGGCGCAGCTGTGGCAGTCGCTGCGCGAGGCCGACGAACCCGGGGCCCGGCGGCTCCTGGACGAGCACGGTCCCTTCGGCGCGGTGGCCGCGGACCGCGGCGACGGCGAGGGGACGGCGGCGGAACCCGCGCCCGCCGACAACCTGTGGTCGGCGAACCTCGCCGTGACCTGTATCGACACCGACTGGCCCGAGGACCTCGACGTCTACCGGAGAACCGTTGCCCGGGACCGGCAGAAGTACCCGCTCTACGGTGCGGCCGCGGCCAACATCAGGCCCTGCGCCTACTGGCACCACGAGCCGTCCGAGCGGCCGGTGCGGATCACTGGCGAGGGGCCGCGGAACGTGCTGATCGTGCAGGACCTGCGCGACCCCATCACACCGCACCGCAACGGGGTGGCGCTCAACGAGAGGTTCGGGGAGCGTTCCCGGCTGGTGAGCGTCGACGCGAGCGGGCACGGCGTCGTCTATGTCCACGGACAGAACACCTGTGCCTGGAACGTCACCACGCGCTATCTGGTCAAGGGGGTTTTCCCTCGGGGCGACGTCTCCTGCGGGCCGTCGGCGGCCTCCGGCCCCGGGCCGGACGGCGGGCGGCACGGTGAGCGGGACGAGGCCCTGTTCCGCTGGTGGAACCTCGTGTGAACATCGCGGGGCCGCGGCTCCCGCGTGTGGAGGGGCGGCCCTGGCGGGCCCGCCCCTACGGGCCTTCCCGCCGCCGTTGCGCGGCGGCGGGTGCGGACCCGTGCCCGGGCTCTGCGCCCGGGCGCCGGGCGCAGTGCTCCGTCCCTCAGCCTCGCTCTTCCCGCTCCTTGCGCTCGGCCTCGGCGCGTTCCTGTTCGAGCCGGTCGAGCCAGTGCACGATCCCCGACACGTTGGCCTCGGCGCCGCTGAGGGTGTCCAGGACGGCGGCGGCCTCCGGGGAGGCGTCCGGCGGCAGCGGCTTGTAGCGGCTGATGACCTTGTCCCGGACCATGGCGATGGCGTGGTCGAGGTCGCCGACGGAACCGTGCGACTCGCGCACCGTCTCCACCCACAGGTGGAGTTCGTCCCGGGCGCGGTCGATGGTCTCGGCGACCGTGTCGACCGCTCCGAAGTGCGAGAACATCAGGCGCTGGGCGCCGATGTCGGAGAACAGCCGCAGGGTGCGCAGGCACGCCCCCATGTCGAAGTCCGGCGGCGGGGTGGCCGGGCGGATGTCCCCGGTGAGCTGGTTGTAGACGCCCAGGGCGTCGCCGACGTACAGGTCGCCGGTGAGGGTGTCGACCAGGCCCATGTGGTGTTTGGCGTGCCCGGGGGCGTAGTGGGTGACGAGCCTGCGGCCGCCTCCCAGGTCGATCTCGCCGCTCTCGGCGACGGAGCGGATGCGCTGGGCCTCGGTGGGGTTCATCTGCCCGAACAGGGTGTCCAGGCGGTCGCCCCAGACCATGGCGGCGCTGCGCATGAGGCGGCTGGGGTCGGCGAGGTGGCGGGCGCCGCGCTCGTGGACGACGATCTCGGCGTTGGGGAAGAGGGCGGCCATGTCGCCGGTGCCGCCCGCGTGGTCGAGGTGGATGTGGGTGACGACGATCGTGGCCAGGTCGGCGGGTGACAGGCCCAGGGCGATGACGGCGTCGTGCAGGACCCGCGCCGAACCGGCGGTGCCGACCTCGACGATGCAGGGGCGCTCGGTGCGGATGAGGTAACTGGACACGATGCCGGGGTATCCGGCGAGCATCGTGTCAATGGCGAAGATGTCGTTGCCCAGGGGGGTGATCCCCTCGGGCAGGCGGCTCACGTCCACGTCATCGTGCACGGTAGGCACCCCTGTTCCCTGTGGTCGTCGTGGGTTCCGGGAGGAACCGCATCCGAATCCGACTCTAGGACACGGGGGTGATGTGTGTCCTGGTCGGGGGCGGGATCATCGGATGACGACTCCCCGGGAGGGTTTTCCACAGGCGCGAGAAAGTTCTTTTGCCGCGGGTCGGGCCCGGTGATCCTGAAGGTGGGGGCACACGCACCGGCCGTCGTGCCACCCACCGATCCACGCCGGTATCACGGGGTCTTCGGAAGGAACGACGCATGCGGCGGAACAGTGCAGGGGACACGGTGCGGGACACGCGGGGGACGGGGGAGGCCGACGCGGACGAGGGGCACCGCAACGAGGTGCTGCTGGTGGGGCGGATCACCGCCGAGCCGGGGTTCCGGGAGATGGCGAGCGGGGACCGGTTGGCCACGTGGCGGATGTGCATGACCAGGCCCCCGCGCGAGGGGGTGTCGGGGCGCCGTTTCGATGCCATCTACTGCGTCTGCTTCGACCCGGGGCTGCATCCGGAGCTGGAGGCGTGGCGGCTGGGCGACGTCGTCCGGGTGACGGGTGCGCTGCGCCGCCGGATCTGGCACGGGCGGCCGGAGGTGCGCAGCATGCACGAGGTGGAGGTGCGGACCGCGGCCCTGGTGCGCCGCGCCCGCCCGGACGCCGCCAAGGCGCCCGCGGTCCCGCACCCGCGCCCGGCCGCAGAAGGCACCGAGCGGTGACCGCCCGCACACCGGGCGATGCCCTCGCACGCGCCCTCGCCGCCCTGGTGCGCCTGCTGTTCCCCACCGCCGGCCGCACCCGCGCCCCCCGCCCGCCCACGGCCCGGCCCCGACCCGGGCCCGGAGCCCCCACCCCCGATCACGTCCTCGGCACGCCGCCTGACACGGCGGGTGCCCGACCCGACGGCGGTGCCCCCGACATCACCGCCGACGGCTCGCTCGCCACCGTCGACCCCGCCCGGTCCGAACGCGGTGCTCCCGCCGCCGACCGTGTCCGCGGCCCTCGGCCGGACATTGCCCGGATGGCGGGTGCCCCGCGGGTCCCGCCGGACGACGATGCCCTTGACGACGGTTGGCCCACCACACCTGTGGCCACCGCCGCCGCGGCCCTGTCCGAACGCGGTGCCCCCACCGCCGACCGTGTCCGCGGCCCTGGGCCGGGCACGGCCCGGGTGGCGGGTGCTCCGCGGGTCCCGCCGGACGGCGTCCCCGGTCCCGACGCTGAGCGCCCCCGCAGTTTGCGACCGGCCCCGGCCCGGGTGGCGGATGTTCTGCGGGTCTCGCCGGACGGTGTCCCCGGTCCCGTCGCCGACCGCCCTCGCGGTTCGCGATTGGACACAGCCCGGGTGGCGGGTGTCCTGCGGGTCCCGCAGGGCGGTGTCCCCGGTCCTGCCGCCGACCGTGTCTGCGACCCTCGGCCGGACACGGCCCGGATGGCGGGTGTTACGCGGGTCCCGCCGGACGGCGGGGGCGCCGGGCGGGGGTGTGCGAGGGTGCGGCGGGGGTCGCCGTACGGGGAGGCGTTCAGGCCCGGGTGGGCGATGCCCCGGCCCGGGTCACCAGCCCAGCGCGGCCAGGGCGGTGCGTGCGGCCGGGCCGGTCGGGTCCACCGCCGGGTTCTCCCACACGGCCGCGCACAGGGCGCGCAGGCCGTCCAGCCGGTCGCCGGACCCCTCCAGCACCGGGCCGTCGGCGGTGAGGGCCACGGTCCAGCCCCCGCAGCGGGTACCGCCGTCGACCGCCTCGACCCCCGGGTGGGTGTCGTTCATGCCAGACACGTCCCACGACAGGTAGTTGGGGCGCTGGTGCTCCGGGGCGGCGAGCAGGTCCAGCGGGGTGGCCACCCCCGACAGCACCAGCAGGCCCGCGGCGCCGTGCACGATCGCGCCCTCGATGTCGGTGTCCAGGCGGTCGCCGACGATGAGCGGGTTCTCGGCCCCGGTGCGCCGCATGCCCTCCTCGTGGAGCGGACGCATGGGCTTGCCCGCGACGATCGGCTCCACGCCGGTGGCGTGCGCGATCACCCGGACGAAGGAGCCGTTGGCCGGGGTGACGCCCCACTCGGTGGGGGCGGTGGAGTCGGCGTTGCTGGCGACGTAGAGGGCACCGCGCGACACCGCCAGCGAACCCTGGTCGAGGAGGTCGCGGCTCATGGAACGGGAGTAGCCCTGCACCACGGCGACCACGGAGTCGGTGGCGACGGTGACCGGGGTGAGCCCCATGCGGCGCACCGCCTGGCGCAGCCCGGTGTCGCCCACCACCAGCACCTGCGAACCCGCCGGGTGGCGCTCGGCGACCACCCGGGCGGCCGCCTCGGCGGAGGTCACCACGTCCTGCGGGGTGGCGCTGATGCCCAGGTGGGTGAGGTGCTCGGCGATACGGGCCGGGGTGCGGCCCGCGTTGTTGGTCACGAACGCCACCCGCGCCCCCGCGGCCCGTGCCTTGTCGACGGCCTCCGGGGCGGCGGGCACCGCGCTCGGGCCGATGTAGACGACCCCGTCCAGGTCCAGGAGCATCGCGTCGTGGATCGTGCTCAGGGGGCGCTCGGCGGCGAGCAGGGACATGGCGGACCCGTTCCGTACGGCGGAGGTGGACGCCCTCCAGGGTATGCCGCCGCCCCCGGCCGGCGGGGCCGCGGGCCTCCCCGTCCGATGTGCCGTCCGTCGCAGCCCCGCCCGTGGCCTGGCACCGGCCACCACCACCGCCGGGCTCCACCCCGCCGTGGTGGCCCGGTGCCCTGGCCATCCGGGGCCCGCGCCCCCGGGCCGGGGGGACGGGGTCTCCAGGGGCGCCGTGCCGTCCCCGGCCTGTGGTCGACCCCCGCGCCGTCAGCGGTCGCCGCCCCGGGACGGGCGGTTGGTCCGGCAGGTGGGCGGCGGTGCGCAGCGGCACTCTGTCCGGAGATGCCCCGTCTCCAGGGCGGGCGCGGTGCGGCGCGGGGGCGCTTCCGGCCGGGCCGGCCTGCCGGGCGCGTCGGTGGCCGCCTCTGTGGCCGGTACCGGCGTCAGGTGGTGGGGCGGTGGGCGGTGAGCCAGGGGACGGCGAAGGCGACGGCGTCGGAGACGCGGAAGAGGCGGGCCGTGGCCGAGCCGACCCGTCCCGTGGTGACGGCGTCGGTGGCCTCGAAGTCCCCGCCCAGGGCGGTGAAGTCGTCGGAGTCCAGGACGGTGTCGGTGAAGGTGGCCCAGGTGCGGCCGCCGTCGGGGGTGGCGACCGCGCAGCCGACCGTTTCGGTGCGGGGTTCGGGCACCCGGTACTCGGCGAGGTGGAAGGCGGTGCAGGAGTCGTAGCCGGTGCCCAGCAGCAGGACGCGGGCGTCCAGCAGGCGGCCCAGCGGTGAGCCGTCGCCCAGGCGGCAGGCGAGGGGGTGGTGGTCCAGCAGGGCGTGGGCGCGCGGGCCCACGGCGGCGAAGGAGGTCTGCGGGTGCGGGCTGCGCACGGCGCCCGGGAGGGTGCGGACCAGCTCGGGGATGCGCCCCATGTACGCGCTGGGGGTGGTGAGCGGGTCGAAGCCCGGGGTGTGGTCGCGGATGGCCGGCCACCAGGACTCGGGCACCGGCGGGTTGCCCCACTGTGACGGGTCGCTGTTGTCCATGGTCTGGGCGGGCACCACGAGGGTGCCGTCGGGGCCCAGCGCGTCCAGGAGCGCCTGGACGACGGCCTGGGCGCCGCCGCACACCCAGCCCAGGGCGGACAGGGAGGAGTGGAGCAGCACGGTCTCCCCCGGGAGCAGCCCCAGGTCGGCCAGGTCGCGGGCGAGGGAGGCGCGGGTGCGCGGCGCGTCCTGTGCGGGTTCGGGCGCGGCGGTCATGGGGCGGGTCTCCTTGTCCGGGGTGCGGTGGACCGCAGGAAGGGTGTGCGGTCGGCATCGTGGTGGTCCGGGCGGCTCGCCCGGGAGCATGGCGCCATGGTGATGAAGGCGATGTCGATGGCGGCCCTCGTGGCGACGGTGGCCGTGGTGTGGGCGGGGCCCGCGGCGGCGGACGCGGCCGCGCCCGTGGATGGTCTCACGGCCGCGGCGGTGGACGCACGGGTGCAGGCCTACCTGGAGGGGGCGCCGCTGCCCGGGGTGGCGGTGGCCGTCACCCGGGGGAGCGAGGTGGTGCGGGCGGCCGGGTACGGGGTCGACTCCCGCGGGGAGCCGGTGGGCGCCGACACCCCGATGGGGGTGGCGTCGGTGAGCAAGGCGTTCACCGCCCTGGTGGTGGCGTCGCTGGTGGAGGAGGGGAGGCTGGGCCTGGACGACCCGGTGGTCGAGCACCTGCCGGAGTTCGCGGTGGACGACCCGCGCGGTGCGCGGATCACCGTGCGGCAGCTGCTCACGCACACCTCCGGCATGTCCGACCGGGGTTTCCGGGAGAAGAGCGAGCCGGCCCCGGCGGACCTGGAGGGCGCGGTGGCGCGGCTGGCCGACGCCCGGCTGGTGGCCGACCCCGGGGTCGAGCGGCACTACCACAACCCCAACTACCAGGTCGCGGCCCGCATGGTGGAGGTGGTGGAGGGCGAGCCGTTCGCCGAGGTGCTGCGCGAACGGGTGCTGGAACCGCTGGGCATGGCGGACACGGCCACGGTGGACACCGCGGCGGACGTGTCCGCGGCCGGGGTCGCCCCCGGGCACGTGCCGGTGCTGGGCCGCGCCCTGGCCCTGCCGGAACCGGAGGGGTACTTCAACGGGAGCGGCGGCATGGTGTCGACGGCCGCCGACATGGCGCGCTGGCTGGTCGCCCAGAACACCGGGGGCCGTGCCGCCGACGGCGGCGCGGGGGTGCCCGCGGGCGCGGTGGCGCTGACCCATGCCCCTGCGCCCCGCACCCCGCCGCTGACGAACGCCTCGGCCGACGCCCCGGATCCGGCGGCCGGCTCCGGGCTGGGCTGGCAGGTCCGGGAGACCGACGGGGGAGCGCCGCTGGTGGTGCACGGCGGTATCCAGTTCACCTACACCGCCCACCACGCGCTGTTGCCGGAGAGCGGGGTGGGGATCGCGGTGATGGCCGGCACTGGGCTGGGCGCGGGCGACGCCTCCGCCCTGCTGTGGGACCTGGTGGCCCTGGCCGAGGGGCGGGGGCCGACCGGCTCCCCGGCGCCCTGGCTGTTGACGCTGGACCTGGTCTGCGCCGCCGCTGTGGCGGCGGTGGCCGCCGGAGCGGTGCGGGGGGTGCGCCGCGCCGGGGTGTGGGCCCGGGACGGGCACCGGTGGCGGCGCCTGCCCGGGGCGGTGGGGGCGGCCGCGGTGGTGGCCGCGGCCCTGGTCCCCCACCGGCTGCTCTCGTCGCTGGCGGGCGGCCGCGACGCCACCTGGGTGCAGACCCTGTACACGGCGCCGTCCGTGGTGGTGCTGCTGGTCGCGGCCGCGGTAGCGCTCGCCGTGGTGTGGGCGGTGCGCCTGCGGGCCCTGGCGGCGCACCGCCGCCCGGGCCCCGCGCGGGAACTCAGCGGTGCCGGGGCGGTTCCAGCAGGCGCATGACCAGCCCGGTGCGCGGCTTGGGCCCGAACGACGTGGACTTGCGCGGGGTGAGCTCGCCCTGCCCGGCGATCTCGTAGACCAGGCCGACGTCCAGGGCGGGCACGATCACCGCGGTGCCCTTCTCGTGGTGGGCGGCGGCCACCGCCTCGGCGGGGTCGTCGTGGACCATGCGCACCGCCTCCTCCGAGACGCCCCACAGCGGCAGCAGAACCTCGTGCAGGGCCGCGGTGGGCAGGTGCCGCCACTGCTCGGAGCGGCCGGGCATCGCCCGGGCCAGGGCGTCCTGGTCGAAGTCGTGCACCAGGTGGGCCTCGCCGTCGGGGGAGGCCAGCACCAGCGCGGGCCCCTCCACCGCCTCGCACGCGTGCGCGGACACCCCGTCCACGGCCTCGACCGCGGCGACGGTGCGGGCACCGGCGACGGCGTCCTCGACGCTCAGGCCCGGCAGCACGCGGTGGATGGCGCCCAGCCGGGGCGGGTGGGTGTCGCTGTCCACGAGCAGCGCCAGCCCGTACCGCCACCCGGGGTCGCCGTGGGCGGCGCGCAGGCGGCGGTAGGCGGCGTAGCGGTGGTGGCCGTCGGCGATGAGCGCGGACCGGTCGGCCAGGTCGGCGGCCACACGGGCGTGGACGGCGGGGTCGGTGATCGCCCACAGGCGGTGTTCGGCGCCGTCGCGGGTGCGGGCCTCCACCAGGGGCGCGTCGGTGACGGCCTCGGTGGCGGCGGAGGCGGCCCCGCCCGCGCCGCGGTACAGCAGGAAGATGGGTTCGAGGTTGGCCCGGGCGACCCCCATGAGGGTGTACCGGTCGTGCACCGGCGCGTCGGCCACGTCCTCGTGGGGCAGGACGGGGGACACCGTGCCCCCCTCTACCGGGCCTCCCTCTGCCCGGCCCTCCTCGACAGCGCTCCCCTCCGCGGCACGTTCCCCCGCGGCGCCTCCCTCGGCGGCACGCTTCTCCGCGGCACCCCTCTCCGCGGCGCCCTCCTCGGGCAGCCGCAGGTTGCCGATCAGCCCGCGCTGGCGGCGCCCGTCCGCGGTGACCTGCTCGTACACGTACAGGGCCGGCCGGGGGTCGCGGGCGAGCACGCCGGTGGCGACCCAGTCGTGCAGCAGCGCCGCGGCCGCGCGGTACCGGCGGGGGACCGCCCCTTCGGTGCCGTCGGCGCTGGCGCGGCTGAGCTCGAAGGGCAGGGTGACCCGGGCGGCGTTGTGCGGGTCGGACCGCTGTAGGGCCCGCGCCTCCTCGGCGTCGGGGACGTCGTAGGGCGGGGCCAGCAGGCGGGCGAGGTCGAATCCCCCGTCGATGAACCGGTCGAGGTCCCCGTTCGTGTAGCGCAGACCGCGGAAGGGTTCCAGTTCGAGAGGTTGGCGTGGCATCCCAGCAAGGTACCGCCCGGTCACAGGAGTTTGCGCATGCGCAGCAGGTCCCCCATGCTGGCGTCCACCTTGACCCGGCGGGTCAGGATGGCGCGGGCCGGGTCCAGCCGCCCGTCGGCGAGGTCGACGAGGTCGTCGCTGCTGACGGTGATGCGCACCTGGGGCCTGGGCGCGGGGGCGGTCTCGGGGCGGTGGGTGATGTCGCTGAGGCCGTCGGCGGTCAACCGCATGTCGAACACGGTGGCCAGGTCGGGGACGAGCACGCTGACGGAGCGTTCGACGATGACCCTGCGCCGTTCGACCTCGGGTTCGGCGAGGATCTGCTCGTTGAGCTTCGCGATGCCCTCCAGGCATGCGTCGATGCTGTTCATGGCCACATGATGCCGTATCCGGCGCGGGTGGCCGGGGCGGCGGTGCCCTTCGGCCAAAGGGACGAACGGGACGACCTCCCGGTTTCGCGTGCCAGGGGCCGCGCCGCCCGGGTAGCGTTGTGCGCGCAACCCCCCGTCGCACGGTGCCCCTCCCGCTGTCCGGTGCCGTTTTCCCCTTTTGGTGTTCTGTCCGTCAAGGAGTACGCGAATCATGGTCGTCGACGCGGTGCGCACGTATCTGGATGCCGCCAGTGGTCTCACCGAGCTGTCCCGCAAGGAGGCGGTGGCCGCGGCCAAGGTCCTGCTGCGGGCGGGCGGGCCGGGCGCGTCGGCGGAGCCGGAGCCGGGCGGCACCCCGCCGCGGGTGGGGCAGAGCATCCAGGCGCTGGCGGGGGAGCTGCTGGAGACCAGCCGGGCCAACCGGGAGGCGCTGGCGGAGCTGGTGCGCTCGGAGGTGGAGCACCGCCTGGAGCGGATGGACGTGGTGCCGCGCTCCGAGCACGAGCGGCTGGTGCGCCGGGTGGCGGAGCTGGAGCGGAGGCTGGCGGCCCGGTCGGGCCGGGAGTGGGCCCCGGCGGTCTCCGCGGTCCCGGCGGTGGAGGTTCGGGCCGTGGAGGTCGAGGAGGTGCCCGCGGCCGCGGTCGCCACCGCGGTCAAGGCCGCTGTGACGGACATCGCCCCGGCCGCGGCACCCGAGCGGGAGGCCCCGCGGGCCCCCGGGTCCGCCGAGCCCGGGGAGACCCCGGAGGCCTCCGGCGACACCCCGCAGACGCCCCCCGCCGACGCCACCGCCACCGATACCGACGCCACCGCCGACACCCGTACCGACGGGGAGGCCGCCGCGGCCTCCCCCGAGAAGCCCGCCGCCAAGACGGGGACGGCCAAGCCCGCCGCCAAGGGCACCCGGGCGCGCGCGGGCACGGCCAAGCGCACCGCCAAGTCCCGCAGCACGACCAAGAAGTAGCACCACCGCGGGGCACGGCCACCGCGAACCGAGGCCGCCGCGGACCACCGATCGCGGACCACCCACCGTGTACAGCCGACCGCCGACATCGGGAGTGCCGATGAACCCCAAGGAACAGGCCGAGGAACTGGCCGCCCGGACCCTGGAGGGCACCCGGGAGCGCCTGGAGGGCCTGGCCGCCCTGCCCACCGCCGAGCACGTGGAGGTCTTCGACTCCCTGCACCGCGAGCTGTCGGCGGTGCTGGGGGCCCTGGACCAGGACCCGGCGCACAAGCCGCCGGTATCCTAGGTGATCATGGCGAAACGTACTCGGCTCGACGCGGAACTGGTCCGCCGCGGGCACGCACGCTCACGCGGCCACGCGGCCGAGATCATCGAGGGGGGCCTGGTCAAGGTGGCCGGGATCGTCGCCTCCAAGGCGGCCACCCAGGTCGGACAGGACCAGCCCATCGTGGTGCGCACCCCCTCCGACGAACCCCCCTACGTGTCCCGCGGGGCGCACAAGCTCATCGGCGCCCTCGACGCGTTCTCCCTGAACGTCGCCGACCGGCGCGCCCTGGACGCGGGCGCCTCCACCGGCGGGTTCACCGACGTGCTGTTGCGCCGCGGCGCCGCCCACGTGACCGCCGTGGACGTGGGCTACGGCCAGCTGGCGTGGTCGCTGCGCAGTAACGACCGGGTGCGCGTCATGGAGCGGGTCAACGTCCGCGAGCTCACCCCGGAGATGATCGGAGAGCCGCGCCCGGACCTGGTGGTCGGCGACCTGTCGTTCATCTCCCTGAAGCTGGTGCTGGGGCCGCTGCAGGGCGTGGTCGCCCCCGAGGCCGACTTCGCCATGATGGTCAAGCCCCAGTTCGAGGTGGGCAAGGACCGGGTCGGCGCGGGAGGCGTGGTGCGCGAACCCGAGCTGCGCGCCGGTGCGGTGGCCGACGTGGCCGCCCACGCCCTCACCCTGGGCCTGGGCACGGTCGACGTGGCCGCCAGCCCGCTGCCCGGCCCCTCGGGCAACGTCGAGTACTTTCTCTGGCTGCGCTCGGGCGCCCCGGCCCTGGACCCGGCCCGGTTGGAGCGGGCGGTGGCGGAGGGGCCGGCCTAGGACCGTGGCACCCTGTCGCACGAGTCCGGTAACGTGACCCGGCCGGGTGGGCGCACACGCCTCCCGGCCCGCATTCGAACTCCCCTTCGGGGAGTGGACGTAAGGGGACGACGATGACCAGGACCGGCGGACGCAGCGTTCTCCTGCTGGCCCACACCGGTCGGCCCGCGGCGGTGCGCAGCGCACGGCTGGTCCACGAGAGCCTCAGCGGCGCCGGGATGACCGTGCGCATGCTCAAGGGCGAGGTGGACGAGCTCGCCGAGGCGGGCTGTGTCCTGTCCCCGATCGAGGTCGTCGAACCCGAGTCGGCGGCCGAGGGTGTGGAGCTGGTCATGGTGCTGGGCGGTGACGGCACCCTGCTGCGGGCGGCCGAGCTGGCCCGGCCCGCGGGCGCCCCGCTGCTGGGCGTGAACCTGGGGCACGTCGGGTTCCTGGCCGAGGCCGAACGCGAGGACCTGGGCGCGACCGTGCGCAGCGTCGTGGAGCACAACTACGACGTCGAGGAGCGGATGACCCTGGACGTGGCCGTGTTCAACGGCGGCCGCGCCGACGGGACCCCCTCGGTGCGCACGTGGGCGCTCAACGACGCCACCCTGGAGAAGGGCGAGTCGCGGCGGATCGTCGAGGCGGTCCTGGAGGTCGACGGCCGTCCGCTGTCGCGCTGGGCCTGCGACGGGGTGGTGTGCGCCACGCCGACGGGGTCGACCGCGCACGCCTTCTCCGCGGGCGGCCCGGTGGTGTGGCCGGACGTCGAGGCCCTGCTGGTGGTGCCGTTGAGCGCGCACGCGCTGTTCGCCCGGCCGCTGGTGGTGGGCCCGCAGGCCACGGTGGCGCTGGAGGTGCTGCCGGACACGGCGCCGGGCGTGCTCTGGTGCGATGGACGGCGTATGGTCGAATTGCCCGCCGGGGCACGGATCGAGATCACCCGTGCCGATACGCCGGTCCGGTTGGCCCGGTTGCACCGGGCGCCCTTCACCGACCGGCTGGTGGCCAAGTTCGGGCTCCCCGTGGCGGGGTGGCGCGGCCGCCGGGAGCAGGGTCGCTGACCGCGGCCGTACCCGTGTCCGCGGGTGCGCCGGCCCCGGGGTGCCAGAGCCGCGGGGCGCAAGAGTACGTCAAGACAGTGGGGCCGACGATCAGGAGAGGGTTCGGTGCTCGAAGAAGTCCGCATCCAGGGACTCGGGGTCATCGACGACGCCGTGTTGGAACTGTCACCGGGGTTGACCGTCGTCACCGGTGAGACCGGCGCAGGTAAGACCATGGTCGTCACCGGGCTGGGACTGCTCTTCGGCGGTCGTGCCGACCCTCAGCGGGTCCGCCCCGGCGCCGACCGGGCATGGGTCGAGGGCCGGTTGACGGTCCCGCGCGAGGGCCGGGTGGCCGAACGGGTCTCCGAGGCCGGCGGCGAGCTCGACGACGACGTGCTGATCGTGGCGCGCACCGTGTCCGCCGAGGGGCGCTCCCGGGCGACGCTGGGCGGCCGTTCGGCGCCGGTGAGCCTGCTGGCGTACCTGGCCGACGACCTGGTGGCCGTGCACGGCCAGTCCGACCAGCAGCGGCTGCTGCGCACCGACCGCCAGCGCGCGTCGCTGGACCGGTTCGCGGGGGAGGAGCTGGCCAAGGCGCTCAAGCAGTACACGGCGGCGCACCGGCGCCACCGCGAGGTGTCTGAGGAGCTGACGGAGCTGACCGAGCGGGCGCGCGAGCGCGCCCAGGAGGCGGACATGCTCCGGTTCGGCGTGGAGGAGATCGCCGCCGCCGAACCCGTGTCGGGCGAGGACGCCGAGCTGCTCACGGAGGAGACCCGGCTGGCGCACGCCGACGGGCTGCGGGTGGCGGCCACCACCGCGCACGAGGCGCTGGTGGGCGACCCGGCCTCCGACGTGGAGGTGGACGTGTCGGCGCTGCTGTCGGCGGCCCGCCAGGCGGTGGCGTCGGTGAGCGAGCACGACCCGGCGCTGGCGGCGATCGGCGAGCGCCTGGACGAGGCGTCCTACATCCTGACCGACGCCGCCACGGAGCTGGCCTCCTACGCCGAGTCGGTGGACGCCGACCCGGCCCGGCTGGCGCACGTGCAGGAGCGGCGCGCGCTGATCACCTCGCTCTCGCGCAAGTACGGCGAGACCGCCGACGACATCCTGGCCTGGGCCGAGGACGCGGCCAAGCGGCTGGCGTCCCTGGAGGGCGACGACGAGCGCATCGAGGAGCTGCGGTCCGAGGTCGAGGAGCTGCACGGGCGGATGGACCACTGGGCGGGCGAGCTCACCCGGATCCGCACCGAGGCGGCCGAGCGGTTCGGCGCGGCGGTCACCGAGGAGCTGACCGCGCTGGCGATGCCGCACGCGCGGGTGAGCGTGCGGATCACCACGGGGGAGGAGTTCGGCTCCCACGGGCGCGACGAGGTGGAGCTGCTGCTGGCACCGCACCCCAGCGCCCGGCCGCTGGCGCTGCACAAGGGCGCCTCGGGCGGTGAGCTGTCCCGGGTGATGCTGGCGATCGAGGTGGTGTTCGCGGGCGCCGACCCGGTGCCGACGTTCGTGTTCGACGAGGTCGACGCGGGTGTGGGCGGCAAGGCCGCGGTGGAGATCGGCCGCCGCCTGGCGCGGCTGGCCCGCCGCTCCCAGGTCATCGTGGTCACCCACCTGCCGCAGGTGGCGGCGTTCGCCGACGCCCACCTGGTGGTGGAGAAGTCCACCGACGGGCTGGTCACCGAGAGCGGTGTGGTGCGCCTGGACCGGGGCGGCCGGGTGCGCGAGCTGTCGCGGATGCTCGCGGGTCTGGAGGATTCCGAGCTGGGCCGGGCCCACGCCGAGGAACTGCTGGTCAACGCCGATCCGGAGCGCGCCTACCCGGCGGCGTGAGGGCGTCGCCGGCGGGGCGGTCGTGACGTGTGATGGGTGAGTCG
This sequence comes from Nocardiopsis protaetiae, assembly GCF_045446735.1. Taxonomy (NCBI): domain Bacteria; kingdom Bacillati; phylum Actinomycetota; class Actinomycetes; order Streptosporangiales; family Nocardiopsidaceae; genus Nocardiopsis; species Nocardiopsis protaetiae. The sequence continues at coordinate 22,262 of NZ_JBJJBV010000027.1, read as the reverse complement.
CCCCGAGACGGGTAGGTCCCGGGGTGCGGCGCAAAGAGCGCCGATGACCCGAACACGCCGACCGCCACGCTGTTATGACTCTGCGTAGGCGAGTTCTGACAGTATGCCAGCGATGAAGGTATCGGATGCGCTCAGCGCCACAGTCATGCGGTTCCGCCGCACCCGGGCGGACGCTCCCACCGGGCTGGTCGCGCCCGTGCGATCGGACCGGCGCACCAAGAACCTGACCAAACGCCTGCGCCCCGGCGACATCGCGGTCATCGACCACGTCGACATCGACCGCGTCAGCGCCGAGGCGCTCGTGGAGTGCGGGGTGTCGGCGGTCCTCAACGTCGCCCGGAGCATCTCGGGGCGCTACCCCAACCAGGGCCCGGAGCTGATCACGGCGGCGGGCATCCCCCTGGTCGACGACGTCGACCCCGAGGTGTTCACCCGCGTCCGCGACGGCGAGCGGCTGCGCCTGGAGGACGGTGTCCTCTACCGGGGCGCCGAGCCCGTCGCCAAGGGCACCGTGCAGACCCCCGAGACGGTCGCCGCCGCCATGGCCGAGGCCCGCGCCGGGCTGGCCATCCAGCTGGAGGCGTTCGCGGCCAACACCATGGCCTACCTCCAGCACGAACGCGACCTCCTCCTGGACGGCATCGGCATCCCCGAGATCGCCACGGACATGGAGGGCCGCCACGTCCTGATCGTCGTGCGCGGCTACCACTACCGGGAGGACATCGCCGCCCTGCGGCCCTACATCCGCGAGTTCCGCCCGGTGATCATCGCCGTGGACGGCGGGGCCGACGCGGTCATGGAGGGCGGCTACCGGCCCGACATCATCGTCGGGGACTTCGACTCGGTGTCCGACCGGGCACTGGCCAGCGGCGCCGAGCTGGTCGTGCACGCCTACCGGGACGGGCGCGCCCCCGGACTGCAACGCCTGACCGACCTGGGCTACCCCGCCGTGGTGTTCCCCGCGACCGGCACCAGCGAGGACGTGGCGATGATGCTCGCCGACGGCTCCGGGGCCTCCCTCATCGTGGCGGTGGGCACCCACGCCACCCTGGAGGAGTTCCTCGACAAGGGGCGGTCCGGGATGGCCAGCACCTTCCTCACCCGGCTCCGGGTGGGCGGCAAGCTCGTGGACGCCAAGGGCGTCAGCCGCCTGTACCGCTCGCGGATCTCCCCGTGGGCGCTGCTCGGGCTGGTCGCGGCCTGCCTGCTGACGATCGTGGTCGCCGCCTACAGCTCACCGGCCGGGCAGGTCTACCTCACGTTCCTCGCGGCGCGCTGGGACGCGTTCTCCTACTGGCTGACGGGGCTGTTCACGTGATCGATTTCCGCTACCACCTGGTGTCCATCATCGCGGTGTTCCTGGCGCTGACGGTGGGGCTCGTCCTGGGCACCACCATGCTCCAGGACCCCCTCCTCAACACCTTGCAGAACGAGACCGCCGACCTGCGGGGGCAGACCGAGGACCTGCGCGCCGAACGCGACGTCGCCGACCGGGTCAACGCCGGCGCCGACGAGCTCGCCGACGCCGCCGCCCGGGACCTGCTCCGGGACCGGCTGCGCGGCCTGGACGTGGTGCTCGTGCAGGCGCCGGGCGCCGACCCCGAGACTGCGGACGCGCTGGGCGACCGGGTGGAGGAGGCGGGCGGCTCGGTCACCGGGCGGGTCGAGGTCCGCTCGGAGTTCGTCGACCCGGGCAACGCCGCGTTCGTCGACGAGCTGGCGCTGCAGGTCTCCGCCGACCCGGGGTCCCTGGAGGGTGTGGGGACCTACGAGAAGGCGGGCACCGAGATCGGCCGGGCCCTGGCCCGGGCGCCCGAACGCGACGACGAGGACACGGACCGCGGGCACGACCCGGCCGCGGTCCTGGAGACGTTCGTCGAGGGCGGGCTGATCTCCGTGCGCGGGGAGCCCGCGGGCGAGGCCGACGCGCTGGTGTTCGTCGCCCCGTCCTCGGCCGAGCAGGCCGGGCGCGACGACCGGGAGGCCGTCAACACGGTGCTGTCCGCTTTCACCTCGGCCCTGCACGACCGGGTCGAGGGGCTGGTCCTGGCGGGGGACGTGCCGTCCTCGCGCGGGCACGGGATGCTCGCCCAGGCCCGCGCCGCGGAGGCGACCTTCGCGACCGTGGACATGACCGGCCGCCCGATGGGCGACATCGTGGCGGTGCTGGCGCTGGCCGAGGACATCGACGGCGACGGCGGCGCCTACGGGGTGGGCGATGGGGTGCGCGGCTTCATGCCGGACCCGCTGCCCGAACCCCGCGCGTCCGCCTCGCCGTCACCCTCGCCCTCCCCGTCCCCGGGCACCGACGAGGCCCGCCGGGCCCCCCGGGACGGTGAGTGATGGGTCTCGCCTCCCTGCTCCCGACCGCCGGGCGCCGCCGCCCGGCCCCCGCCACCTCTATCGTCACCTCCACCGTGCAGGGCCTGGTCGGCGCCGCCGTGGCGGCGGCCGCCGCCCGCACCGCCTACACCCTCCTCACCCGCGCCACCCCCGACGCCGCACCCGCCCGCGTCCCCGCCCCTCGCACCGCATCCGATGCGCGTGTGCTCGTCGGAGCCGCCCTGACCACCGGTGCGCCCGCGCACGCGGCCGGTCCGGCGTCCCCGGACACCGCCGGTGGATCCGGCGGCACCGCCGGGCACGACGGGGCCGCGGCCCCCGGCGCGGCGGCCCCGGCCGCCGGGCGGTCCCCGGACGGCTCCCGCCCGGCAGGGGGACCGGGTGCCGTGCCCGGCACCGACGCGGCCGGCGTCGCGGCCCCCGGGGCGTGGTGGCGGACGAACTTCCGGGGGCGGCGGGTGACCCTCCAGGAAGGCCCCGCGCTGGCCTCGGGGCTGTGCGCGGCGAGCCTGCTCACACCCGGCCTGGACCCGCGGGTGCGGGCGGCCACCGCGCTGGCCGCCGCCGGGGCCGCCGGGTTCGGCGCCTACGACGACCTGGCCGGATCCGCCGACACCCGCGGCCTGCGCGGCCACCTCGGCGCCCTGTTCCAGGGACGGGTGACCACCGGGGCGGTCAAGATGGCGGGCATCGGCGCCACCGGCCTGGCCGCCGCCGCCCTGCTGCGCCGCGGCCCCCTGGACACCCTGGTGGACGGGGCGCTCATCGCCGCGGGTGCCAACCTGTTCAACCTGTTCGACCTGCGCCCGGGCCGCGCCGTCAAACTCGGCCTGCTGGCCGCCCTGCCCGGGCTGGCCTCCCCGGCGGCCCCCGTGCTGGCGCCCACCATCGGCGCCTGCGCCGCCCTGCTCCCCGACGACCTGGCCGAACGCTCCATGCTCGGCGACGCCGGCGCCAACGCCCTGGGCGCCGCCCTGGGCGCCGCCGCGGCGGCCCGCGCCCCCCGGCCGGTGCGGCTGGCGCTGCTGGGCGGGGTGGTCGCCCTGACCCTGGCCAGCGAGGTCACGAGCTTCTCCAAGGTCATCGACCGGGTGCCCCCGCTGCGCGCCCTGGACCGGTGGGGGCGGTGCGCGTGAGGGGCCCGGGGTGTCCCGCATCGCCGCCGGGGTGACGCACGGGGTCGGCCGGGCCGCGCTGCTCATCGCCGCCGTCACCGTCGGCGCCCGGGTGGCGGGGTTCGGGCGCACGGTGGTGTTCTCCCAGACGGTGGGCGACACCTGCCTGGGCACCGCCTACATCACCGCCAACCAGCTGCCCGCGGTGCTGTTCGAGATCGTCATCGGCGGGGCGCTGACCGCGGTGGTCGTCCCGGTACTGGCGGCCGCGGCCGGGCGGGGCGAGCGCGAACAGGTGGAGCACACGGCCTCGGCCCTGCTCACCTGGGTGCTGCTGCTGTCGGTGCCGCTGGCCGGGCTGATCGCGCTGTCCGCCCCCTACGCGATGGCGCTGATGCTGGGCGCGGGTGCGGGCTGCGACCCGCGGGTGCTGGCGGCGCTGTCGGTGCGGATGCTGCTGGTGTTCGCCCCGCAGGTGGTGTTCTACGGGCTGGCCGCGGTGCTGTACGGGGTGCTGCAATCGCATCGGCGGTTCCTGTCCCCGGCGGCGGCGCCGCTGGTGTCGAGCGTGGTGGTGATCTGCTCCTACCTGCTGTTCGTGCCGCTGGGCGGGGCCTACCGGGACGACCCGGCCGGGCTGCCCCTGGGCGCGGAACTGGTGCTGTCGCTGGGGACGACCGCCGGGGTGCTCGCCCTGTTCCTGACGGTGCTGGGCCCGGCGGTGCGGCTGGGGCTGCGCTGGCGCCCGCGGCTGGTCTTCCCGCCCGGGGTGGGGCGGCGGGTGCGGTCGCTGGCGGCGGCGTCCCTGGTGCCGCTGGTGGCGATGCAGGCGTGCCTGCTGCTGTCGGTGGCGCTGGCCAACCGGGGCGGCGGCGCGGGCGGGTCGGTGCTGTACTCCTACGCGTGGGCGCTGTTCACCCTGCCCTACGGGGTGATCGCGGTACCCATCGCGACCAGCGCGTTCACCGCGCTGGCGGTGGCCCACGCCGACCGCGACCGGGGCGCGTACGCCGAACTGGTGGCGGGACCCGCCCGGGCCTGCGTGGTGCTGACCGCGGCGGTGGGCACCGCGCTGGCGGCCGCGGCGCTGCCGGTGGCGCAGGTGTTCGCCCGGCACGACCCGGTGGCGCTGGAGCGGGCCCTGGCGGCCTACGCGCCGGGTGTGGTGGGGTTCGGGTTGGTGGCGCTGTTCAGCCGGGCGCTGTACGCCTCCCACCACGGCAGGCCTGCGGCGGTCGCCCAGACCCTGGGCTGGCTGCTGGTGATGGTGTGCTCCGTGGTGTCGGTGTCGCTGGTGCCCGCCGGGTGGGCGATCGCCGCCCTGGGCTGGTCGACGACGGTGGGGCTGACCTGCGCGGCGCTGGCGTGCACGGTGGCCGTGGGACGGGTGCACGGCGCGGCGGCGCTGGCCGGGACGGGCCGGTCCGTCGCCGCGGTGGCGGTGGGCGGTGTGCTGGGCTGGGCGGCGGGCCGACCGGTGGCCGCGGTGCTGGCGGGCGGCGGGGTATGGCCCTCCGTGGGGGCGGCCCTGGTGTCGGGTGCGCTGGCGGTGGTGGTGTTCGCCCTGGTGGCGGCCGTGGTGGACCGGTCGTCGGCGCGGGCGGCCCTGGATCGGGTCCGGAGCGTGTTCGAACACAGGAGGGGGAACCGGTGAACGGCAGGATCGCGTTGGTGCTGGGGATCAGCACCGGTGGAGTGGGCAGGCATGTGCGGTCCCTGGGCGAGGGGCTGGTCCGGCGGGGGTACCGGGTGGCGGTGGTCGGCCCGGCCTCGGCCGAGCGGGAGTTCGCGTTCACCGACGCCGGGATGCGGTTCGCGCCGGTGCGGATCGGGTCGGCCCCCTCGGTCGCGGACCCCGCGGCGGTGCTGCGGCTGCGTTCGGTGCTCAGGGGCGCCGACGTGGTGCACGCCCACGGGATGCGGGCCGGCGCGCTGTGCGCCCTGGCGGGGACGCACCCGCTCGTGGTGACCGCGCACAACGCCCCGCCGCGGGTGGAGGGCCCGCTGGCCGCCGCCTACCCGGTGCTGGAGAGGATCGTGGCGCTGCGCGCCGACGTGGCGCTGGGGGTGTCGGGGGACCTGGTGCGGCGGCTGGAGCGGGTGGGCGCGCGCGACGCCCGCCCGGCGGTGGTGGCGGCGCCCGACACCGGGCTGCCGGTCAAGGGCCGGGAGGCGACCCGGTCGGACCTGGCGGTGCTGCCGGAGCGGCCCCTGCTGCTGACCATCGCCCGGCTGGCCGAGCAGAAGGGCCTGGACATGCTGCTGGAGGCGGCCCCGTCGATCGCCGACCGGCGCCCGGAGCCGATCATCGCGATCGCGGGGGACGGACCGCTGTGGGGCACCCTGCACGACACCGCCGCGGAGCTGACGGCCGACGTGCGCATGCTGGGGCACCGCACGGACGTGGCCGACCTGCTGGCGGCCGCCGACGTGTTCTGCCTGACCAGCCAGTGGGAGGGGCACCCGCTGGTGATCATGGAGGCGCTGCGGGCGGGGCTGCCGGTGGTGTCCACCCGGGTGGGCGGCATCCCGGACCTGTACGGGGGGACGGTGCTCATGGTGCCGCCGGGCGACCCGCAGGCGTTCGCGGCGGCGGTGGGGCGGGTGCTGGACGACCCCGCGCTCGCCGAGGACCTGCGCGAGCGGTCCAGGGCGGCGGCGCGGTCGCTGCCCGGCGAGGAGGACGCGGTGGCGGCGGCCTGCGCGGTGTACAAGTCGGTGCTGGGGCGGTGAAACGGGGGACGGGAGGAATGTCCCGGGGGATCCGCGCCTTATATACCAGGGGCACCGATCCGTCCGCCAGATGTCCTCAAGGAGCGGATGATGTGTCCCCGGGGTCGTTCGACCTCATCCTCCGCGCCACTTCTGCGCAGAGGATGGATGTGGCATCGTGGTCACCGGCCAGGCGTGCACGGTCACATCATGCGACCGGTATTCTTGCCTGGCATGTGAGGGGAGTATCCCTGTCGCGGCGGCGCCGTCATCACGGAGCACAAGGATGTGTTCCCGGTACCGTCGGTTCGTACCACGTTCGGTGCGAGCGGGAGAGACCTCCGGCAGCTCGACGTGCGTGCAAACAGCCCGCGCGCACTGACCGGAGGAGTAAACGACAGTGAACGTACCCTTGTGGGTCTGGCTCGCCACGATCGGCGGCATGATCGCCATCCTGGTCATCGACCTGGCGATCGTCGACCACCCGTGGAGCAAGAAGAAGGGCCCCCAGGAGTTCGGGGTCAAGCAGGCCGCCTGGTGGGCGGCCTTCTACATCGGCATCGCCATCCTCTTCGGCTTCGGCCTGTGGTACTACGGCGGTGCGACCGCGGGCGCCGAGTACTTCGCCGGGTTCGTCACCGAGAAGAGCCTGAGCGTCGACAACCTCTTCGTGTTCTACCTGCTGATGGGCTCCTTCGCGGTGCCCAAGAAGTACCAGCACGAGGTGCTGCTCGTCGGCATCGTCATCGCGCTGGTCATGCGCGGCATCTTCATCATCCTCGGCGCCCAGGTCATCAACGCCTGGAGCGAGGTCTTCTACCTGTTCGGCGCCTTCCTCATCTACACCGGGTACAAGATCGTCCGGGACCACGTGAAGGGCGACGAGGAGGAGAAGGACTTCACCCAGACGCCGGTCGTGCGCCTGGTCAAGCGGTTCTGGCCGGTCACCCCCGACTACCACGGCTCGCACCTGACGGTGAAGCTCGACGGCAAGCGCCACATCACCCCGATGCTGCTGGTCATCCTGGCCATCGGCGTCATCGACCTGGTCTTCGCGGTCGACTCGATCCCGGCGATCTTCGGCCTCACCCAGGACGCCTACATCGTCTTCACCGCCAACGCGTTCGCCCTGCTGGGCCTGCGCCAGCTGTACTTCCTGCTGGCTGGCCTGATGGACCGCCTGGCCTACATCAGCTGGGGCCTGTCGGCGATCATGGTGTTCATCGGCGTCAAGATGATCCTGCACGCGCTGCACGAGAACGGCGTGCACGTCCCGGAGATCAGCACCTCCCTGTCCCTGACGGTGATCATCGGCGTCATGGTGGTCACCATCGCCGGCAGCCTGATCAAGTCCGCGGCCGACGGCCGCAAGGCCCCGCCCGCCCTGGAGGAGGACGAGAGGGACCCGGCGGGCGACCGCTCCTGAGTCCGAGCCGCCACAGCACGCTCCCGGCCGGGGGCGGTCCCGCGCACCGGGACCGCACCCGGTCTTTCTTTTCCCCGGGTCGTGTGAAAACCCGGATATCGAACATCAGTTCGTCTATAGTGGACCCGTATCGGCGTCGGAGCGTCAGGGCCCGGCATTTCTCCGTTGCGGAAGAAACCGTCGGCGGGGGTCGTTAGGCTTGACGCACGGGGACACCTGTACCCTCCCCACCCCCTTCAGCGGCCCGGATCCGGGGCCGGGGCGGTCGTCCGGGGGGACCCGATCGCCGAACACACGAACCACGCACGGCAGGCCGACGCCCGACCGGTGCCCTGTGTGCCACAGCCGAAGGATGTTGCAGTCGATGGTCGAACAACTGGTGGTCCGGGGTGCCCGGGAGCACAACCTCAAGGACGTGTCGCTGGACCTGCCCCGCGACTCCATGATCGTGTTCACCGGCCTGTCCGGTTCGGGCAAGTCCTCGCTGGCCTTCGACACGATCTTCGCCGAGGGGCAGCGCCGCTACGTCGAGTCCCTGTCGGCGTACGCCCGCCAGTTCCTGGGCCAGATGGACAAGCCCGACGTGGACTTCATCGAGGGGCTGTCCCCGGCGGTGTCCATCGACCAGAAGTCCACCAGCCGCAACCCCCGCTCCACCGTCGGCACCATCACCGAGGTGTACGACTACCTGCGGCTGCTGTGGGCGCGCATCGGCGTCCCGCACTGTCCCGAGTGCCGCCGCGAGATCGCCCGGCAGAGCCCGCAGCAGATCGTCGACCGGGTGCTGGAGATGACCGAGGGCACCCGCTTCCAGGTGCTGGCCCCGGTCGTGCGCGGCCGCAAGGGCGAGTACCTGGAGCTGTTCAAGGACCTGCAGTCCAAGGGGTACACCCGCGCCGTCGTGGACGGCAAGGCCGTGCGCCTGGACGAGGCGCCCAAGCTGGGCCGCTACGACAAGCACGACATCTCGGTCATCGTGGACCGGCTCTCCGTCAAGGAGTCCTCCCGCGGGCGGCTCAACGACTCGGTGGAGACCGCGCTCAAGCTGGCCGGCGGCACCATCGTGCTCGACTTCGTCGACCTGGCCGAGGACGACCCCGAGCGCGAGAAGGTGTTCTCCGAGCACCTGTACTGCCCCTACGACGACCTGTCCTTCGAGCAGCTGGAGCCGCGCTCCTTCTCCTTCAACGCCCCCTACGGCGCCTGCCCCGAGTGCTCGGGGCTGGGCACCCGCATGGAGGTCGACCCCGAGCTGATCGTCCCCGACCCGGCCAAGACCCTGGCCGAGGGCGCCCTGGCCCCCTGGTCGGGCGGCCCCAACGGCGGGTACTGGGACCGGCTGCTCACCGCCCTGGGCGAGGCGATCGGCTTCGACCTGGACACCCCCTGGGAGAAGCTGCCCAAGCGCGCCCGCAAGGCGATCCTGGAGGGGCACGACACCCAGGTCCACGTCAGCTACCGCACCAAGTACAACCGCGAGCGGTCCTACTACACCGACTTCGAGGGCGTCATCCCCTGGGTCAAGCGCCGCTACACCGAGACCGAGAGCGACTACGGCCGCGAACGCCTTGAGGGCTACATGCGCAGCGTGCCCTGCCCCGCCTGCGAGGGCACCCGGCTCAAGCCGGTGGTGCTCGCGGTGACCGTGGGCGGGCGCTCCATCGCCGAGGTGGCGTCGATGTCGCTGGCCGACAGCGGCCGCTTCCTGGCCGACCTGCGGCTCTCGGACCGCGACATGGTCATCGCCGCCCAGGTCCTCAAGGAGATCAACGCCCGGCTGGGCTTCCTGCTGGACGTGGGCCTGGACTACCTCACCCTGGCCCGCTCCTCCGGTTCGCTCTCGGGCGGCGAGGCCCAGCGCATCCGGCTGGCCACCCAGATCGGCTCGGGCCTGGTGGGCGTGCTCTACGTGCTGGACGAGCCGTCCATCGGCCTGCACCAGCGCGACAACGCCCGCCTGCTGGAGACCCTCCAGCGGCTGCGCGACATCGGCAACACGCTCATCGTCGTGGAACACGACGAGGACACCATCCGCGCCGCCGACTGGGTGGTGGACATCGGCCCCGGCGCGGGCGAGCACGGCGGCCACGTCGTGGTGTCGGGCATCGTCGACGAGCTGCTCACCAACGAGGAGTCGCTCACCGGCGACTACCTGTCCGGCCGCCGCTCCATCGACCTGCCGGCGGTGCGCCGCCCGCTCACCAAGGGGCACGAGCTGGTCGTCAGGGGCGCCCGCGAGAACAACCTGCACGACATCGACGTCAGCTTCCCGCTGGGGGTGTTCACCGCCGTCACCGGGGTGTCGGGCTCGGGCAAGTCCACGCTGGTCAACGAGATCCTGTACAAGGCGCTGGCCAAGGAGCTCAACGGGGCGCGCGACGTCCCGGGCCGGCACGTGCGGGTCAACGGCCTGAACAAGGTCGACAAGGTCGTGCACGTGGACCAGAGCCCCATCGGGCGCACCCCGCGGTCCAACCCGGCCACCTACTCGGGCGTGTTCGACCACATCCGCAAGCTGTTCGCGCAGACCACCGACGCCAAGACGCGCGGCTACCTGCCGGGCCGGTTCTCGTTCAACGTCAAGGGCGGGCGCTGCGAGGCCTGCTCCGGCGACGGCACGCTCAAGATCGAGATGCAGTTCCTGCCCGACGTGTACGTGCCCTGCGAGGTGTGCCACGGCGCCCGGTACAACCGGGAGACGCTCCAGGTCAAGTACAAGGGCAAGAACATCTCCGAGGTCCTGGACATGCCGATCTCGGAGGCGCTGGAGTTCTTCGAGCCGGTCAACGCGATCCGCCGCCACCTGCAGACCCTCACCGACGTGGGGCTGGGGTACGTGCGCCTGGGCCAGCCCGCCACCACGCTGTCGGGCGGCGAGGCCCAGCGGGTCAAGCTCGCCGCCGAGTTGCAGCGCCGCTCCACCGGGCGCACCGTGTACGTGCTGGACGAGCCCACCACGGGCCTGCACTTCGAGGACATCCGCAAGCTGCTGGGGGTGCTCAACCGGCTCGCCGACACCGGCAACACGGTGATCGTCATCGAGCACAACCTGGACGTCATCAAGACCGCCGACCACATCATCGACATGGGCCCCGAGGGCGGTTCCGGCGGCGGCACCCTGGTCGCCCAGGGCACCCCGGAGGAGGTCGCGGCGGTCGCCGAGTCCTACACCGGCCGGTTCCTGGCCAAGCTGCTCTGACCCGCGCCCCCGGGCGCGCCCGGCCCGTCCCCGGACCCCTGCCTCCAGGTGGGCTCCGGGGGCGGGCCGCCGCCGTCGCACGGACCCGGCAGCGGTCGGCAACGGCTTTCACCGGCCCCGGAACGAAGTACTCCCCACCGCCTACTACAGTGCGTCGTAGGTTTGGACGCGCAGGTGAGGAGCGGTTCGTCGTGGCGGTCGAGAAGACGTGCGGATGCGGGGTGAGCAGGCGGCGCCTGCTCGGGACGGCCGGGGCGGTCGCCGCCGTCGGCGCCGTCACCGCGGTGAGCGCCTGCGGCGGGGAGCCCCCCAAGCCGCAGGACGTCCGGCGGGGCCACGTGATCGGCCAGACCACCGACGTCCCCGAGGGCGGCGGCACCGTCTTCAGCCACAGCAAGCTGGTCGTCACCCAGCCCGAGGCCGGCGACTACCGGGCCTTCGCCGCCTCCTGCACCCACGGCGGCTGCACCGTCCAGCAGGTGGAGGACGGCGTCATCCGCTGCCTGTGCCACGGCAGCGAGTTCGACTACACCACCGGCGAGGTCGTGGTGGGTCCGGCGCAGGTGGCGCTGGAGGAGTTCACGCTCACCATCGACGGCACCGACATCATCCTGGACTGAGCGCCGCGGCGCCGCCGCACGCACAACGCCCCGGGACCGTCGCGGTCCCGGGGCGTTCGCGTGTGTGAGAGGGCTCAGGCGTCCTCGGCGGGGTCCTCGCGGTCGCCGGAGCCGTTGCGCTCCGCGCGCAGGGCGGCCACGGAGGCGACCGCGGCGCGGGTGATCTCCTCCTCCTCGGCCGCCACCACCTCGGTGCGGTTGCGCGGCAGCGACTGCGGGTAGTGCTCGACCAGCCAGCCGATGAGGTGCTCCCGGATCTGGCAGGCGATGTTCCACTGGGCGCCGGTGTCGGCGGCGGTCGCCACGACGCGCACCATCACCTCGCCGTTCTCGGTGATGTCCACCACCTGGCAGGACCAGCTGCGCCCGTCCCAGTGGCTGCTGGAGGTGATGAGGCGGCCCGCCTCCTCGCGCAGCTCCGCGATCGGCACCTCCCAGTCCAGCGGCATCATCACCTTGGCGGTGATCGCCGTGCCCGACTTGGTCCAGTTCTCGAAACTGGTCGTGGTGAAGTTCGCGACCGGCACCACCAGGCGGCGCTCGTCCCAGATCTTGATGGTGACGTTGACCAGGGTCAGCTCCTCGACCCGGCCCCACTCGCCCTCGACCACGACGACGTCGCCGATGCGCAGCGCGTCGCTGAACGCCAGCTGCAAACCGGCGAACAGGTTGCCCAGGGTGGACTGGGCGGCCACGCCGGCGACGATGCCGATGATGCCGGCGGAGGCCAGCAGCCCGGCGCCCAGCGCCTGCACCTGCGGGAAGGTGAACAGGATCGCGGAGATCGCCAGTATCACGAAGACCGAGGTGGCCACCCGGCGCAGCAGCCGCATCTGCGTCTGCAGGCGGCGCGCCCTGCGGTCGGCGTCGCCGTTGGCGTGCGAGAGCCGGGCCAGGATGGTGTCGGTGACGGCGTAGGCGAGGCTGACGCCCAGGGCGGTCAGCGACGCGATCATCAGGATGACCATCGCGTGCTGGAGGTTGGCGTAGGTGCTCCAGCCCACGTCCTCACGTCTGGGCAGGGCGAGGTTGGCGCCCACCACCGCACCGGCGGCGTACGCGGAGTAGCGGGTCCTGATCACCAGGAAGTTCGCGATGCTCCACACCTTGGCGAGCTTGTGCTTGAGCACCCAGCGCGCGGCGAACACCAGTGCCACGGAGATGGCCACGGCGATGCCGAGGGCGATCCAGGCCCAATATTCGTCGAGGTCCACGACGCGAGACCCCCTTTGTCGTTCATGTCGGAAAGGGTCGATGTACCCGCCCAACCTAGAGCATGCGGATACCTGATCGTGACGTTCGGGCGACCCGATCGTGGTGATCGGGGGTGGCCCTCGCCGCCGACCGGGGTGGGCCGGGCCACGAGTGGCCGGATGTCCCCACCGCACACCACAATGGGGGCATGCCTGCGACACCTCACCTGCGTCCCGTGCCCGGCTCCATTCCGACCTCCCCGGGGGTCTACCGCTTCCGGGACGGGTCGGGCCGGGTCATCTACGTCGGCAAGGCCAAGAACCTGCGCTCGCGGCTGTCGTCGTACTTCCGGGACTTCGCCGGCCTGCACCCGCGCACCCAGCAGATGGTCTCCACCGCCGCCGACGTGGACTGGACGATCGTGGGCACCGAGGTGGAGGCGCTCCAGCTGGAGTACTCCTGGATCAAGGAGTACGACCCGCGGTTCAACGTCAAGTACCGCGACGACAAGAGCTACCCCTACCTGGCGGTGACCCTCAACGAGGAGTTCCCGCGCGTGCAGGTGATGCGCGGCGCCAAGCGCAAGGGGGTGCGCTACTTCGGCCCGTACTCGCACGCCTGGGCGATCCGCGAGACCGTGGACCTGCTGCTGCGGGTGTTCCCGGTGCGGACCTGCTCGGCCGGGGTGTTCCGGGGCGCCCGCACCAGCGGCCGCCCCTGCCTGCTGGGCTACATCGGCAAGTGCGCGGCGCCGTGCACGGGGAAGATCTCGCCGGAGGACCACCGCGCCCTGGCCGACGACTTCTGCTCCTTCCTGGCCGGGGACACCGGCCGCTTCATCCGCCGCCTGGAGGGTGACATGAAGGATGCGGCGCTGGAGATGGAGTACGAGCGGGCGGCCCGGCTGCGCGACGACATCGAGGCCCTGCGCGCCGCCCTGGAGAAGCAGGCGGTGGTGCTGCCCGACTCCACCGACTGCGACGTGATCGCCCTGGCCGACGACCAGCTGGAGGCGGCCGTGCAGATCTTCTACGTGCGCGGCGGGCGCATCCGCGGCCAGCGCGGCTACGTGGTGGACAAGGTGGACGACGCCGGGCCCGCCGAGCTGATGGCGACGTTCCTGGGCCAGCTGTACGGCTCCACCGAGGGTGCCGAGGAGAACGAGGGGACCGGTACCGCGGTGCCCCGCGAGGTGCTGGTCTCCCACGAGCCCGCCGACCCGGAGGCGGTGGCCGGGTGGCTGGCCGGGCACCGGGGCGCCAACGTGGACCTGCGGGTCCCCCGGCGGGGGGACAAGCGGGCGCTGATGGAGACCGTGGAGAAGAACGCCGCGGAGGCGCTGGCCCGGCACAAGACCCACCGGGCCGGGGACCTGAGCACCCGGAGCCGCGCCCTCAACGAGCTCCAGGAGGCCCTGGACCTGGCGGAGGCGCCGCTGCGCATCGAGTGCTTCGACATCTCCAACCTCCAGGGCGAGCACGTGGTCGCGTCCATGGTGGTGTTCGAGGACGGGCTGGCCCGCAAGTCCGAGTACCGGCGCTTCTCGGTGCGCGGCAGCGGCGAGGGCGGCGCCGAGCAGCACGACGTCGCCGCCATGTACGAGGTGGTCAAGCGCCGCTTCCGCCGCTACCTGGAGGAGAGCGCCCGCAGCGGCGAGGTCGCCCGGATGGGGGAGACCGGCGCCGACACGGCCGACGGCGAGGCGGCCGGCGGCGACCCCGCGGCACGGGACGGTCACGTGATCGACGACGAGCCGAAACCCGGTAAGTTCGCCTACCCCCCTAACCTGGTGGTGGTGGACGGGGCGCGACCCCAGGCCCAGGCCGCGCGCCGTGCCCTGGACGAGCTGGGCATCGACGACGTCGCCGTCTGCGGTCTGGCCAAGCGCTTGGAGGAGGTGTGGTTGCCCGACGACGAGGACCCGGTCATCCTGCCGCGCACCAGCGAGGGCCTCTACCTGCTCCAGCGGGTGCGCGACGAGGCGCACCGGTTCGCCATCGCCTACCACCGCCAGAAGCGGGCCAAGGCGCTCACCGGGAGCGCCCTGGACGAGCTGCCCGGCCTGGGTCCGGCCCGCCGCACCGCCCTGATCAAGGCGTTCGGGTCGGTCAAGCGGCTGGCGGGGGCCACGGCCGAGGAGATCGCCGCGGTGCCCGGCATCGGCCCCAAACTGGCCGAGGCCGTGCACGCGCACCTTTCCGGGAGCCCCGCGGCACGGGAGGCCGACGGGGCACCGGTACCGAACAGCACTGACGGGGGAGGAGACACATGACGGTCGAACTGGGCGGGGAGCTGCCGCCCGAGGTGGTCATCGTCACCGGGATGTCCGGTGCGGGCCGGAGCACGGCGGCCAGGGCCCTGGAGGACCTGGACTGGTTCGTGGTGGACAACCTGCCGCCGGGCCTGGTGCCGACGATGATCGAGCTGGCGGGGCGCACCCACGGCGCGGTGCCGCGGGTGGCGGTGGTCGTGGACGTGCGGTCGCTGGCGTTCACCGAGGACCTGCTGTCCACGGTGGAGGAACTGCGCAAGCGCGACATCACGGCGCGGGTGCTGTACCTGGAGGCGGGCGACGACGCGCTGGTGCGCCGGTTCGAGGGCGTGCGCAGACCCCACCCGCTGCAGGGCGACGGGCGGCTGACCGACGGCATCGCCCGCGAGCGCGAGACCCTGCGCGCCATCCGCGGCGAGGCCGACCTGGTCATCGACACCTCCCAGCTCAACGTGCACCAGCTCAAGGCGCGGGTGATCGGCTTCTTCGGGGAGAGCGACGAGGCGCGCCCGCGCGCCAACGTGGTCTCCTTCGGGTTCAAGCACGGGCTTCCGGTGGACGCCGACCTGGTGCTGGACTGCCGGTTCCTGCCCAACCCCCACTGGATCCCGGAGCTGCGGCCGATGAACGGCCGCGACGAGCCGGTGAGCGACTACGTGCTGTCCCAGGACGGGGCCAAGGAGATGCTGGAGGCCTACAGCGAGGTCCTCAAGCTCACCATCGAGGGCTACCAGCGCGAGGGCAAGCACTACATGACCCTGGCGGTGGGCTGTACCGGCGGCAAGCACCGCAGCGTGGCCATGGCCGAGCAGTTCGCGGAGCGGCTGCGCGCCCAGGGCGTGGAGGTCCACGTGGTGCACCGGGACGTGGGCCGGGAGTGAACCAGGGGGCCGGGGGCGGCCCCGGCCACAGGTTGCGCGAGGCGCCGGCGGGGTTCTGGAGGCCCGGAGGAGATGTCTTCGAGGAGAGGTCTGTGGCCGAAGGCCATCCGTTGAGGGTGGTGGCGGGCGAGGACGGCCGCGTAGGGCCACTGTGTTTCCTCAAAGCCATTCCCGCCTTTTAGGGGCGCCGAGCACGGACCAAAGCGAAGCGGAGGTTCAAAGGAACACGGCCCCGGGCGGTTCGGTGAACCGAATCGCCAAGCGGGCCGTCTTCCCTTACATTGACTCGGTCACCGTCGGTGCCGATACCCCGTGGGGCGGGGGCTCCGGCGGTTCGGGGTCGTCGGGCGCGTCCGCCGTCCTCGGCGGTGCGGCCCGGCGCTGCACACGGGTACGAGGGGCAGGCCACGACCATGGCGAACAGCACCGCACCGGACGGGGACGACGCACCACGTCCGCCTCGGGTGGTCGCGTTGGGCGGCGGGCACGGCCTGCACGCGTCCCTGTCGGCCCTGCGGCGGGTGACCACCGACGTGACCGCGGTGGTGACGGTCGCCGACGACGGCGGTTCCAGCGGGCGGCTGCGCCGCGAGCTGGGGGTCCTGCCCCCGGGCGACCTGCGGATGGCGCTGGCCGCGCTGTGCGGCGACGACGAGTGGGGCCACACCTGGAGCAAGGTGGTCCAGCACCGGTTCCGCTCCGAGGGGGACCTGCACGGCCACGCCGTGGGCAACCTGCTCATCGTGGCGCTGTGGGAGCTGCTGGGCGACTCGGTGGCCGGCCTGGACTGGGTGGGCCAGCTGCTGGGCGCGCACGGCCGGGTGCTGCCGATGTCGTCGGTGCCGCTGGACATCTCCGCGGAGGTGGTGGGCGCCGACCCCGCGAGCCCCGGCGAGGTGACGACGATCCGCGGCCAGGTGGCCTGCGCGAGCACCGGCGGCCGGGTGCGGTCCATCTCGCTCATCCCGGAGGACCCCCCGGCGGAGCCGCAGGCCGTCAAGGCGGTGCGGGAGGCGGACTGGGTGGTGTTCGGCCCGGGCTCGTGGTTCACCAGCGTGCTGCCGCACCTGCTGGTGCCGGACCTGGCGCACGCCCTGGTCACCACGCGGGCCAGGCGGGCGGTGGCGCTCAACCTGTCCCCGCAGCGGGGGGAGACCGACGACTTCCGGCCCGAGACCTACCTGGAGGTGCTGCGCGAGCACGCGCCCAAGCTGGGCGTGGACGTGGTGCTGGCCGACCGGGGCACGGTGGAGGAGACCGAGCCGCTGGCGGCGGCCGCGCGCGACCTGGGCGGTCGGCTGGAGCTGGCCGACCTGGCGATGGGCGACGGCAGCCCCCGGCACGACCCGGCGCTGCTGGCGCGGGCCTTCGAGCGGATCCTGAAGAACTGACGGGTTCCCCGGGCGGTCCCCGGGGGACACCGGCGCCATGGGCTACGACATCACCGTGGAACGGGTCTACGACGAGGTGCGCGCCGACCCGCCGCCGGGCGCGCTGTTCCCGGTCGACCGGCTCTGGCCGCGCGGGGTCCGCAGGAGCGCCCTGGAGGGCGTGCCGTGGATCGGAGGGGCGGGCCCCGGCACGGAGCCGCGCACCTGGTTCGGCCACGACCCGGCCGGGTTCGGGGAGTCCGCCCGCCGCTACCGGGCGGAGCCGGCCGACCGGCCGCAGGTGCCGGAGCCGATCCTGGCGGCGGCGCGCCGGGAGCCGGTGACGCTGTTGTACTCGGCGCGCGACCAGGAGCACAATCAGGCGGTGGTGCTGCGCGACCACCTGCTCGGGTTGCTGTCACCGCAGGTCGGGGGCAATTGACCGCACACCGCCACGAACGCCGTGTCCCGCGGTGCCAACGGTGTCGGGCCGACGGCAACACGCCGTTCAAGGGTCGGCACCGAGCGTCTCGTAACGTAGTCTGCCTCGAAGAAAGTCGCTCGTGGCGGGGCCGCGGCGACACCACCGGTGCTCGGGCGCGCGGCACCGGCCAAGGTCGTTTCAAGGGGAGGATCGCAGCGATGGCGATGACCGGCGTGGTGAAGGATGAACTGAGCCGTCTGGCCATTCTGAAGCCATGCTGCCGCAAGGCGGAGGTGTCCACCATCCTGCGGTTCACCGGGGGGCTGCACCTGGTGGGCGGCCGGATCGTGATCGAGGCCGAGCTGGACACCGGTGCCGCCGCGCGTCGTCTGCGCAAGGACATCTCCGAGGTGTTCGGACACGAGTCCGAGGTGGTCGTGCTCTCCCCGAGCGGCCTGCGCAAGGGCAACCGGTACGTGGTGCGGGTGATCAAGGAGGGCGAGTCGCTGGCCCGGCAGACGGGGCTGGTCGACAACAACGGCCGTCCGGTGCGCGGCCTGCCCCGGCACGTGGTGGCGGGTGGGGCCTGCGACTCGGAGTCGGCGTGGCGGGGCGCGTTCATCGCGCACGGCTCGCTCACCGAGCCCGGCCGGTCGATGTCGCTGGAGGTGACCTGCCCGGGTCCGGAGGCGGCGCTGGCGCTGGTGGGCGCCGCGCGCCGGCTCAAGGTGCACGCCAAGGCGCGCGAGGTGCGCGGGGTGGACCGGGTGGTGGTGCGCGACGGCGACTCCATCGGCGCTCTGCTGACCCTGCTGGGCGCCCACCAGAGCGTGCTGGCCTGGGAGGAGCGCCGGATGCGCCGGGAGGTGCGGGCGACCGCGAACCGGCTGGCGAACTTCGACGACGCGAACCTGCGGCGCAGCGCCCGGGCGGCGGTCGCGGCCGGGGCGCGGGTGGAGCGGGCGCTGGAGATCCTGGGCGAGGACGCCCCCGAGCACCTGGTGGCGGCGGGCAAGCTGCGCCTTGCGCACAAGCAGGCGTCCCTGGAGGAGCTGGGCCAGCTGTCGGTGCCGCCGCTGACCAAGGACGCCATCGCCGGGCGTATCCGCAGGCTGCTGGCCATGGCGGACAAGCGGGCGGCCGATCTGGGAATCGAAGGGACCGAGGCGAACCTCACTCCGGACATGCTGGTGCCCTGACCTGCGCCTGCGCGCCCGGGGCCGCGATCGGCGCGTAACACCGATGTTCGGCTTTGTTAACTGCGAGAACTCGCCGATAACTTCAGCAAATGGTATAGACCTCTTCGCTTTGCGGTGTCAGGATGGTCGCGAATCCACGAGCCGTTCGGAGCACGGTCGGCATGGGTCGGTAACCGACCCCCGCACGTCCTCCGCTAGGCTCTTTGTGAACACCCGATGCGGCGTAACACCTGTTCACAGCCGCCCCAGCGGTGTACACCGCGGTCCGGGCGCGAGCCGGTCGGCAATGCCGGGTGTAAATGAAGTGCGATATATGAGGGGATTGGTTCCGTGACCATCCGTGTAGGCGTCAACGGCTTCGGTCGCATCGGCCGCAATTTCTGGCGAGCGGTCGCCGCGGGCGGCAGCGACATCGAAATCGTGGCGGTCAACGACCTCACCGACACCAAGACGCTCGCGCACCTGCTCAAGTACGACACCGTGCTCGGCACCCTGGCGGGCGACGTCGAGGTGGGCGAGGACTTCATCCGCGTCGGTGACAAGAACATCAAGGTCCTCGCCGAGCGCGACCCGGCCCTGCTGCCCTGGGGCGAGCTGAACGTCGACGTCGTCATCGAGTCGACCGGCCGCTTCACCAAGGCCGAGGACGCCAAGAAGCACCTGGCCGCCGGCGCCAAGAAGGTCATCATCTCCGCCCCGGCCAAGGGCGAGGACATCACCGTCGTCATGGGCGTCAACGACGACAAGTACGACCCGGCCGACCACGACGTCATCTCCAACGCCTCCTGCACCACCAACTGTGTGGCGCCCATGGCGAAGGTGCTGCTCGACGCGTTCGGCATCGAGCAGGGCCTGATGACCACGGTGCACGCGTACACCAACGACCAGGTCATCCTGGACTTCCCGCACTCGGACCTGCGCCGCGCCCGCGCCGCCGCGCAGAACATCATCCCGACCACCACCGGTGCCGCCAAGGCCACCGCCCTGGTCATCCCCGAGCTCAAGGGCAAGCTGGACGGCATGGCCATGCGCGTGCCGGTGCCGGACGGCTCCGTCACCGACCTCGTCGTCACCCTGGGCCGCGAGGTCACGACCGAAGAGGTCAACGCCGCGTTCAAGGCCGCCGCCGAGGGTCCGCTCAAGGACGTGCTGGTCTACACCGAGGACCCGATCGTCTCCTCCGACATCGTCGGCACCTCGCCCTCCTGCACCTTCGACTCCAGCCTGACCATGGCCTTCGGCAAGCAGGTCAAGATCGTCGGCTGGTACGACAACGAGTGGGGCTACTCCAACCGCCTGGTCGACCTGGCCAAGCTGGTCGGCTCCGGCCTGTAAGTCGCCCCGGCCCCCCGGGCCTCCGGCGCGTGACACGGCACCCCTCCGCCCGCACTGCGCGCGGAGGGGTGCCGTCGTGAGCGCGCCCCTTTCCGGCCCCTGCCACCAGGGGCGGCAAGACCGATATTCGTCACGAGGAGACCAGCATGCGGACGATCGACGACCTCGACGTCTCCGGCAAGCGCGTGTTCGTCCGGGCCGACCTGAACGTGCCCCTGGACGGCGAGCGGATCACCGACGACGGGCGCATCCGTGCGGCCCTGCCGACCATCGACGCGCTCCGCGAACGCGGCGCCCGCGTCATCGTCGCCGCCCACCTGGGCCGCCCCAAGGGCGCCCCGGACCCCCGCTACTCCCTGCGCCCGGTGGCGGCCCGGCTGGGCGAGCTGCTCGGCACCGAGGTGGCCTTCGCCGCCGACACCGCCGGCGAGTCCGCCCGCGCCGTCTCCGCCGGGCTGGCCGACGGCCAGGTGGCGCTGCTGGAGAACGTGCGCTTCGAGCCCGGCGAGACCAGCAAGGACGACGCCGAGCGCGGCGAGCTGGCCGACCGGTTCGCGGAGCTCGCCGACCTGTACGTGGGCGACGCGTTCGGCGCGGTGCACCGCAGGCACGCCAGCGTCTACGACTTGCCCGGCAAGCTCCCGCACGCCGTCGGCGGCCTGGTGCTGACCGAGGTCGAGGTCCTCAAGAAGCTCACCAGCGACCCCCAGCGCCCCTACGCCGTGGTCCTGGGCGGCTCCAAGGTCTCCGACAAGCTCGGCGTCATCGACAACCTGCTGGGCGCGGCCGACCGCATCCTCATCGGCGGCGGCATGGTGTTCACCTTCCTCAAGGCCCAGGGCCACGAGGTCGGCACCAGCCTGCTGGAGACCGACCAGCTCGACACCGTCCGGGGCTACCTGGAGCGGGCCGAGCGCGAGGGCGTGGAGATCGTCCTGCCGGTGGACGTCGTGGCCGCGGAGAAGTTCGCCGCCGACGCCGCCCACGCCGACGTGGACGTGGACGCCATCCCGGCCGACCGGATGGGCCTGGACATCGGCCCCAGGAGCCGTGCCCTGTTCGCCGAGAAGCTCGCCGACGCCAGGACCGTGTTCTGGAACGGCCCCATGGGCGTGTTCGAGATGGAGCCCTACGCCGGGGGCACCCGCGCCCTGGCCCAGGCCCTCATCGATTCCGACGCCTTCACCGTGGTCGGCGGCGGCGACTCGGCCGCGGCCGTGCGCGCCCTCGGCTTCGACGAGGCGGCGTTCGGCCACATCTCCACCGGCGGCGGTGCCAGTCTGGAGTACCTGGAGGGCAAGGACCTGCCCGGCATCGACGCCCTGCGCTGACGCGCACCCCCGAGACTTTCCGAGGAAGTGATCCGTATGACCCAGCGGCAGCCGCTCATCGCGGGCAACTGGAAGATGAACAACAACCACCTGGAGGCCATCGCGCTCGTCCAGAAGCTGGCGTTCTCCCTGGAGGACAAGGACTACGAGGCCGCCGAGGTCGTCGTCCTGCCCCCGTTCACCGACATCCGCAGCGTGCAGACACTGGTGGACGGCGACAAGCTGCGCATCGGCTACGGGGCCCAGGACATCTCCGCCCACGACAAGGGCGCCTACACCGGTGAGATCTCCGGCGCCATGCTGGCCAAGCTGGACTGCGCCTACGTCCTGGTGGGCCACTCCGAGCGCCGCGAGTACCACAACGAGGACGACGCCCTGGTCAACGCCAAGATCAAGGCCGCGTTCAAGAACGACATCGTGCCGCTGCTGTGCGTGGGCGAGGGCCTGGAGGTGCGCAAGGCCGGCCACCAGGTCGAGCACGTGCTGGCCCAGCTCGACGGTGCCCTCAAGGAGATCCCGGCCGAGCAGGCCGAGCGCCTGGTCATCGCCTACGAGCCGGTGTGGGCCATCGGCACCGGCGAGGTCGCCACCCCGGCCGACGCCCAAGAGGTGTGCTCGGCGATCCGCGCCCGCCTGGCCGAGCTGTACTCGGCCGACCTGGCCGACAAGGTGCGCGTGCTCTACGGCGGCTCGGTCAAGGGCGACAACGCCCCCGGCATCATGGCCGAGAAGGACGTGGACGGCGCCCTGGTGGGCGGCGCCTGCCTGAAGGCCGACGAGTTCGTCAAGGTCATCCGCTTCGCCGAGAACGGCTGACGCCCTCTCCCTCCTCTCCCCGCCC
>NZ_JBJJBV010000269.1:0-9011 GCF_045446735.1 Nocardiopsis protaetiae | reverse complement strand
GGTCTTCACCCGCCGTACGAACGATCCCACGGCTTCCATCCTGGCCTGCCCGCCGCCGGTTAGTAACCACAATCGACCCCTGCGGGCCGGGGAACCACAGGTCAGAGAGCTACGGAATCATCGGTCCCCACGGGGTGATGCAACTCAGGTCCGAGTCGGTTTCCTCCAGGAGGATCTCGTCGGCGAAGATGGCGATCACGATTATGGCAACCGGGATTGCGACCGTCTGCGACCAGGCGGAGAAGCCAGTTCCCTGATCGCCGTTCACCACATCACTCCTCGGAAGGAAAAGCCTCGACCAAGGCGTTGGAGAGCGCAGACATGTACCCGGATCTACCGAGCTGCCATTGATAGGGGCTCTCCACCAGTTCTCCATCGATCAACAAGGAATCATCCAAATCCTCCTGATTGAAGGGGATATCCGGTTCCAAGGCCAGGGCACGCACCGACCGCACGATAAGCAGATCATTCATCTCCGCCACATTTCCCACCACGATGTCAGTCGGGGCATCCGCGAAATCCATGGCCGGAGGATCCAAGTGATCGGTGATCCCGGCATCACGCCACGGCGCCGGCAGCACAGGGGTGAAGTATCGGGTGTCCAGGAAAAGGAATTCCTTGTTGACCTCTTCAGCGAACATGCGAGCCACCGCATCCTCAGGCCCGCCTGTAACCGTATGCGGCAGCACCGTATGGAGTGCCGGAGCGGGCCCGTCCCAGGTCACCTGCTTGATCACACTCCCGCTATCGACCACGAACTCGGCCAAGCGGGCTTCATCATCCTCCGGACAAGCGTGGGAAACGAGAACCGTGAACTTGTCAGCGAGGACCTCGACGTCCGCGGCCGACTCTGCGGAACAGGCCTCGGAAGGGTCGTACTCCCAGCGCTTGTCTCCGGTCGAAACCTGGTGCACGACCACTCTACCGCTCTCAGTGGTCGACACCCAGGTGTCATGAGCAAGTCCCCGGGGCATCCCCTCAGAGGGATGCGAGGCGATCATCTCCCCATTCTCTGCATCCAGGACGATCACACGTTCCTGAGCCCAAGGCCCGATGTCCGCGCGATGGCGGACCAGCAGGCTCTCACCATCCCATCCGACGACCACATCCAGCACAGGTCCTGGGGCCCGATGGCTCCACACGAGCTTCACCGGATCCACCCCGTAGGACACGACCTCATCGCCCAAAATGGCGACCACCCCACGATCACTAACCCAGAGGGTGTCAGCTTCCCCTTGGAGCGTCGCTGCCACGGCTTCTCTTTCGGCCGCGATCACAGGACCGCGTGCAGAGGCATCACCTTCGACCGCCCCCTCCTCGACAACAGTCACCCCTGTTGTCACACAACCTGCACACAGGAAAAGTGATGAAACCACAAAAATATTTCTAATAAATTTCACTCCGAATTCATTATTGCCATAATTGATCATCACTTCAACCTCGTCTCATAAAGATCAGGGTGATAGTTCTCCATGAAATCTCTCACGTAATTATCGGCGCGACCGGGGTAAGGAACGTCGACCGAACCGACCAACTCTTCAACTGCAGAAATATATCCATCGTCACCCTCTCCCCATTCTCCAGGCGACATCGGAAGACGCTCATTTCCGTCAACGTCTTCAACAAGAAGCCCTTCAGCTCGAAGAACTTCTATATCGACCATCCCCAAATCCAGCATCGTACTTAGAATTTGGAGATTCGCATGATCACGGAGCTCAGCATCTGATTCCAGGAATCTCTGCTCCAGATTTTCAATATAAGAGAACTCCTTGTTTTCGTCTATCAGATCACCAACATAGTCCTTCATTGGCTGCTCAAGGAGCTTGATCAGCACCTCAGTACCTATTCCCGCCGGCGTCAAATTATCGCCAGCAACACCTACAGAAATAGCAGTAAAAACGTTGTAACCGGCCTGCCATTGCTGATTTGCCCGCTCCCTGGCCTCATCGTTTTCAAGCTTTCGATCAGAGTACTCCTGAATCAAGGCCGAATCCAGAATGGTTCTCAAGTCAGAAGCCGCCCGACCACCAACGGAATTTCCGATATCAGGGTGGGTCAAAAAAGCCTCGATAATCTTTCTCTCCTGAGCCTCAGTGGAGGCGATCACATTAGGAGCGAGGTCTTCATTGGCCACGAGCAATTGAATGAAGTCCTGCTTCATTTCCGACGAAAGAACAAGAGCGTGATCTCCATTTTCATGGAACAAAAACAGATCATTCCTATTGCCCTCCAGTTCCCTGTATCCAACATTTTCGTCACTAATGGAAAAATCATCCAAGTAGGCAACATAAATGGACGCCAGACTTTCGGCAATCCTAGGGTTTATCTCCGTGACAGCTAGTGAGTAATCTCCCTCTCCAGTGCTCTCCGTATCTCGGAAAGTTTCGTCATCGGTCAGAGTTTTGATGAGTTCATAAGCCGCATTTCCAGCCCTCTCCACCTCTGACCCTTGATTTTGAGACTCCCATATCCAGTCAGTGAGCCCGGAGACAGCCTGACCTCCGTCACCCCAATCGTGAGAGTAGAAAACCTCCAAGAGGTCAGGCGCAATGTTCTCATGGTTGACATGGTGATCATAAGTTTCACCATCAAAATCCTCGCCCGTGATAACAACGTTCCCGGCTTCGGGGTTTCGTGTCGCGACTTCGATGATCCCTTGAAGAGCCTCATCCCTGAAGGGTGCCGGGCTGTACCCACGCTCCACCTCCATGGCGCTCGAAGCCAGGAGGGATACAGAAAACTCAACACCGCCAGAGACCTCGGAACTCGAGTTTTCCAGGAATCCACCAAGCGTTTTGAAGCTTTGGAGCCACAAGACGTCAGGGCTCTGCATCTCATTGGAGTCTGGATCATGTTCATCAACAGGACCCACAGGTTTTACGTTGGACCCATTAGCAACACTTATTACATCACCTGGAAGCAGGTTCATGCCGCCGCCGACTTCCTCACTGGAAAGTACAAGCATCGCATTTGACAAACTTTCACTAATTTCAGCACGCAGAGAATCGTCAATGTTCTCGCTATTTTCAACGGCATCCACAAAACCGAGAAAACCAGGATTATTCGGATCAATTCCTTCGAGCTCACCAAAAAGTGTCTCTAGAAACTCTAGTTCGCCATCGCGAAGCTCGTCACCATTCTGCTGTGCGGTTAGCCCACGGTTAACGATATTGGCGATCAGCGCCAGGTACTCAGGATGGTCTTCCAGGGCCTCGATGCTGCCGTCATAACCGTGCAGCACGGCGTTCTCAAGGTGGATGGCGATCGTCTCGGCGTCGGTCGCGTCGACGAAGAAGTAGTCCAGATCGTCCGTGGTGTAGTAGCCGATCTGGCCGTGCTTCCCGAGGTAACCGCCCTCGGCCAGAGCAAGGATGCTCTCCGGGGTCGGGCCGTCCGAGAGGATCCCCTCGGATTCCGTGCAGTCGGCCTTCAACTTCGCCCAGGCGGCCTCGGCCTCACCGGTGTGCCATTCGATAGCCGCCGTGACAACACCGGCGTCCTCTTTGTCCGGTCCGTTGACGATGGCGTTGAGGTCTGTTTGGAGTTCTTCGATCTTGTCGTCGTAGACCTTGACGTCCGAGTTGATCTTGTCGAGGACACCGAAGGCGTGCGTGCACGCCAACATCGCGCTACTCCACGCCTCCTTATTGCTTCCGACCTCACACCTGATCTCTTCAGCGATCAGTTCGGTGAAGCTGAACCCCACGGGCTCGGTGATCGTGTTGTACTCACCCGAACGACCACTGATCTTCGCGTGCACCTCCGAGAACATGTCCCTGGCCGCGATCACTGCACCCCGGTCGATCTGGCATTTATTTTCGATTGCCGCCAAGACTTACTCCAGCCATAAGAGGACACTAGAATGCGAGGAATTCTGCTTTCACATGAGTTGCAGGTCGTTGATGGGAATGTGGAAACCACAGGCAGATTCCTCGTCAGTACCCGCAGCCGCCGCGCCGCCGTCCTGGGCGTTCTCCGCGATGCTGTGGGCGTGGGTCTGGACGTCGACCATGTGCTGGGTCTGGTCATCGCCGAAAGCGGCCCATCCCGGGACCCCAGGAGCGTTGTTCTCCACCGCGTTCTTCGCAGCGGTGATCGCATCATCGAAGTCGAGGGGAAGGTCTTTGAGACGGGCGGCCGCGTCCGCCGCAGCTTCGCCGCCGGACAGAGCGTCGTTGACGTTGACGCCCACGGGAACGGAAGTCATGGGGGTTCACCTGCTTCTTCGCGGGGGAATGGGGGTGAGTCGGCCATCAGGGTCGTGATCACCTGATTACCGAGAACGACGATAGCGAGTACCACAGTCAGACCCAAGCGGCAGACAGGATTTCCAGGGACGAAGTACCTCACATGGCCGCATGCGGTCAGGCGGGTTACGGCGCGAACGAAAAGGACCCCGGAGCGGGGCTCCGGGGTCCTGTGGGAAAGCGGGTGCTAGCGGGCCAGGGGGGACTCCACCGGGAGGGAGGTGTCCGTGGCCAGGTCCAGCGACGACGGCGGCAGGCCCGCCGCCACGACCTCGGCGCCCAGGGCGGCGATCATCGCGCCGTTGTCGGTGCACAGGCGGGGCCGGGGCACCCGGAGGGTGATGCCGGCCTCGCGGCAGCGCTGCTCGGCGAGGGCGCGCAGGGCGGAGTTGGCGGCGACGCCGCCGCTGATGACCAGGGTGCTCACCCCGTGCTCGACGCAGGCGTCGACGGCCTTGCGGGTGAGCACGTCCACGACCGCGTCCTGGAACGCGGCCGCGATGTCGGCGACCACCAGCGGCTCGCCGCGGCGGTCGGCGTCCTCCACGTGGCGGGCGACGGCGGTCTTGAGCCCCGAGAACGAGAAGTCGTAGGTGCCGTCCCCCCACTTGCCGCGCGGGAAGCGGATCGACTTGGGGTTGCCCTGCCGCGCCGCCCTGTCGATGGGCGGCCCGCCCGGGTAGGGCAGGTCCAGCAGGCGGGCCACCTTGTCGTAGGCCTCGCCGGCGGCGTCGTCCACGGTGTCGCCCAGCGACACCACGTCGGTGGCCAGGTCGTTGACCAGCAGCAGCGAGGTGTGCCCGCCGGATACCAGCAGCGCGATCGCGGGCTTGGGCAGCGGCCCGTGTTCCAGCTGGTCGACGGCGACGTGCCCGACCAGGTGGTTGACCCCGTAGAGGGGCTTGTCCAGGGCCATCGCGTACGCCTTGGCGGCGGACACCCCCACGAGCAGCGCGCCGGCCAGGCCGGGCCCCGCGGTGACGGCGATGGCGTCGACGTCGGTGAGCTTGACCCCGGCGGAGTCCAGCGCCCGCTGGACGGTGGGGGTCATCGCCTCCAGGTGGGCGCGGCTGGCCACCTCGGGCACCACCCCGCCGAAGCGGACGTGCTGCTCCACGCTGGAGGCCACCGACTCGCCGAGCAGCTCGCAGCCGCGGACGAGCCCGACACCGGTCTCGTCGCAGGACGTCTCGATGCCCAGGACGAGCGGGAGGTCGTGGTCACTCATGGGTACCCTCCTCGGCGACGCGCCGCATGACCAGGGCGTCGGCCCCGTTGTAGTAGCCGCGCCGCACACCGATCGACGTGAATCCGAAGCGGCCGTAGAGCTTCTGGGCGCGCGGGTTGTCCGAGCGCACCTCCAGGAACATCTGTGTCACCCCGCGCCGGGCGGCCTGGTCCAGGAGTTCGGTGAGCAGCGCTCCCCCGATCCCGGTCCCCCAGGCGGACTCGGCGACGGCCATGGTCTGCACGTCCCCCTCGGGCGGGACGAACCGCAGTCCGGCGTAGCCGACCAGGGCGTCCCCGGCGGTGGCGATGACGTAGTGGCGGGTGCCGGTCTCGGCGAGCTCGTCGCGGAGCATCCCCTCGCTCCAGGCGTCGGCCGGGAAGAGGGCGCGCTCCAGCGCCATGACCGCGTCGACGTCGCCGCTGGTCATGGGCCGCAGGACCACACCCGCGGGCGGGGCGACGCGCACCGCGTCCAGGGCGGTGTCGCGCACCGGTGTCACTTCACCCACTGGCGGACCTTCTTCGGGGCGCCGGGCACCACCGCGTCGGGGCGGCGCAGGTAGAGGGGCTCGGGGGCGGGCAGGGCCTCCCCGGAGTGCAGCCGGCGCAGGGCGAGCTCGGCCAGGGCGGCGGCGTCGGGGTGCACGGGCTCGGGGGAGGCGGCGGCCTCCCCGAACACCTCGGCGTACATCCGGGCGCCGTCGCCGACCAGCGGCAGCCCGCCGGTGTCGAGGTCGGCCGGGCGGTCCACGGCGATCTCGCCCACCCGGGTGAGGCGGTCGTCGTAGCGGGCCCAGAACACCTCCTTGCGGCGGGCGTCGGTCATGGCGACGAACGGCCCGGTGCGCCCGGTGGCGAAGGCCAGCGCGTCCAGGGTGGCCACCCCGTGGCAGGGGATGCCCAGCGCGTCGGCCAGGGCGTGGGCCGTGGCCAGTCCCACGCGCAGGCCGGTGTAGGGGCCGGGTCCGATGCCGACGGCGACGGCGTCGAGGTCGGCGAGGGCGACCCCGGCCTCCTCGGTGAGCCGCCGGATGGTCGGGGAGAGCAGTTCGCCGTGGCGGCGGGCGTCCACCGAGGACGCGCTCGCGCGCGGGGTGAAGGCGCCGTCCGCGCCGGACTCGCCGATGGCGGCGGTGACGGCGGGGGTGGCGGTGTCGAAGGCCAGGAGCAGCACGGGGCTAGTCTTCCGTGTTCGCGTCGTCGACGGCGGCGGGCAGGGCGACGTCCGCCCAGCGCCGGCCGACCGGGGTGAGGTGGACGGTGCGGGTGTCGTCGGGGTGGCGTTCGATCCGGATCTCCAGCCGGTCGTCGGACAGCCCTTCGGCGACGCCCTCGCCCCATTCGACGACGGTGACGGACTCGGGGAGGGTCATGTCGAGGTCGATGTCGTCGATCTCGTCGGGCCCGCCCAGCCGGTAGGCGTCCACGTGGACCAGGGAGGGGCCGCCCACCAGGGAGGGGTGGATGCGGGAGATGACGAAGGTCGGGGAGGTGACCGAGCCGCGCACGCCCAGCCCCTGCCCCAGGCCCTGGGTGAGGGTGGTCTTGCCCGCGCCGAGCGGGCCGGACAGGATCAGCAGGTCGCCTGGTCGGCTGAGGTCGGCCAGGGCGCGGCCGAGGGCGCGCATGGCGCCGTCGGTGGCGGCGGTGACCGCGGTGGACGCGTTCGCTGTGGTCGTCACGTCTGTCATCGGGCTCGCAAAGACTGTGTGTCGGTACGGTTCGGGCGGTGGCCGACCGGGTCAGGGCACGACCGTCGGGTGGTGTGTCCCCCTCACCCCAGGTTAGGCGGGGCGGCGGGGGCGCGTGACCGGTTGTGGACGATCGGTGGAGGTGGTTCGCCACAGCCCGCCCGCCGTGCCCCGGACCGGCCGGGACACGGCCACCGGCCGTGGTCAGCCGCCGACGTACTCGCGCGGGACGCGGACGCCCACCCGGGTGACGATCTCGTACGGGATGGTGTCCAGGACCCGGGCCCAGTCCTGGGCACCGGGTGCGCCCGGGTGTTCGCCGGGGTCGCCGAACAGCACGGCGTACTCTCCGGCGGCCACCTCGTCGTCGCCCACATCGACAACGAACTGGTCCATGCAGACTGTTCCCGCGATGACGCGTTCGCGTCCGGCCAGCAGTACCGGCCCCTTGTTGGTGGCGGCCCGGGGCACGCCGTCGGCGTAGCCCAGGGGCACCAGGGCCAGGGTGGTCTCGCGGTCGGTGACGTAGCGGTGCCCGTAGGAGACACCGCTGCCGGGCGGCACCCGCTTGGTGAGGGCGACGCGGGCACGCAGGGTCATCGCGGGCCGCAATCCGGGCACGTCGTAATCCGGAATGGGGGAAAGCCCGTAACTCGCGATTCCGCCGCGCACCAGATCGAAGTGCGCCTCGGGCAGCGTGAGCAGCGCCGCCGAGTTGGCGATGTGGCGCACCTCGGGGGCCAGGCCGACCTTGTCGGCGGACTCCAGGGCGTCGTGGAACACCGCGAGCTGCGCGGCGATCGACGGATGGCCGGGCTCGTCGGCGCAGGCGAAGTGCGACCAGATCCCGCTCACCTTGAGGTGGCCGGTCTCCTCGGCGCGCGCCGCGGCCTCCACCAGCGGACCCCACTCGGCGTGGCCGATGCCGCCGCGGTTGAGGCCGGTGTCGATCTTGAGCTGCACCCGCGCGGTGCGGCCCAGGCGGCGGGCCTCCTCCAGCACGGTGCCCAGCACCGCGGGATCGCTGACGCCCAGGTCGATGTCGTTCTCAATGGCCTCGCCCACCGGCTCGCCGGGCGGGATGATCCAGGCCAGGACGGGTGCGGCGATCCCGGCCGCGCGCAGCCCGAGCGCCTCGTGGATGAACGCGGTGCCCAGCCAGGCCGCCCCGCCGGCCAGCAGCGCGCGGGCGGCCGGGAGCATGCCGTGGCCGTAGCCGTCCGCCTTGACCACGCCCATGAGCGCCGCCCCGCCGGCGCGCTCTCGCAGCAGCCGTGCGTTGTGGGCGATCGCGTCCAGGTCGACGCGGGCGTGAGCGAAGTGAGCCATACCCACAGTGTTCCACGTGTGGGTTACCCGCGCGGAGCTTCGGGTATGTGGGCTACGACCGAGTTCGGACGTATCCGGATGTATACGGAGTGCGACGATACTCGACGCCGTATCTGGGGGTATCGGCATGAGCGAGTTCGCAGCTGAACGACCTGTCAACGCGGTCCGCCTGTGGTCGGGCGGTCTGGCGACGGCGGTGGTGGCCGCACTGGTGGTCCTGGTGGGCACCCTGTTCTTCAGGGGTGCGCTGGGGATCCCGGTGCTGGCCCCGGAGGAGGCCGGCTACCTCGGCGACGCCGGCACGGTGGCATACGCCTTCATGGCGGGTGTCGCGGCCCTTGCGGCCACGGCTCTGATGCACCTGCTGCTGGTGGCGGCGCCGCGCGCCCGCGCCTTCTTCGTGTGGATCATCGGGCTGATCACCGCCATAGCGGTGGTCACCCCCTTCACCCAGGGGGTCGAGGGCGCGAGCCCGACGGCGACCGCCCTGATCAACCTCGTCACGGGCGTGGCC
>NZ_JBJJBV010000268.1:0-9210 GCF_045446735.1 Nocardiopsis protaetiae | reverse complement strand
CCGCCGTCAGTCGCGGTCGGCGCCCAGCGGCGCCAGCAGGGCGTCCAGCGCGTCGTACAGCTCCGGGCGGGCCGCGATGACCAGGTCGTTGGCGGGCGGGCCGCCGTGCGGGCCGCCCACCCTGATGCCCGCCTCGGAGGCGATCAGGCCGGGCGCGGCCCAGTCCCACTCGTTCAGTCCGCGCTCGTAGAACGCGTTGGACCGCCCCGCCGCCAGCCCGGTGAGGTCCACGGCGGCCGAGCCGCCGCGGCGGATGTCGCGGATGTGCGGGACGACCCCGGCCAGCACGCGCGCCTGCTGCACCCGGCGTTCGGCGAAGTAGCCGAAGCCGGTGGCCACCAGCGCCTGTGCCAGCGGCACCGCGGGCGGGGCCTGGAGGGGTTCGCCGTTGCACCGCGAGCCCTCGCCCAGCACGGCCTCGTACAGCTCGCCGCGCCGCGGGATGTTCACCGCCGCCGCGACCACCGTGCCGTCGACCTCGGCGGCGATCGCCACGCCCCAGTCCGGCTGCCCGTACAGGTAGTTGACGGTGCCGTCGATGGGGTCGACCACCCAGCGCACCGCGCCGGCGCCCTCCTCCCCGCCCTCCTCGCCCAGGATCGCGTCGCCGGGGCGGGCCGCCAGCAGGCGGGAGCGGATGAGCTCCTCGGTGGCCCGGTCCATCTTCGTGACGACGTCGGTGGGGCTCGACTTGGTGTCCAGGACGGTGACGCCCGCCTGCCCCTGGGCCGCGAGCTCACCCGCCTCGGTCGCCACCCGTACGGCCAGGTCGCGCAGGTCCCTCGGGTCGGGTGTGGTGTGGATGCCGGTCACTGCTCCGCTTTCCGCCTTCGGATGTGGGGTCGGTCCGCACTCTACGCCGCCCGGGTGAACTCCGCCCGACACCAGCCCGCACCCGCCGGGCGCGGACGGCTTCGGGGAGGGTCCGCGGAAAACCCCTTGCCCGCCGCCGTCGCCGTCGGTAGGACGGTTCGGACACCCGAGGGAACGAGGCCGCGATGTTCTGCTGGATGGATCTCAAGACACACGACGTCGGGGCGACCGCGGACTTCCTCGCGGCCCTGCTCGGCTGGGAGTGCGCGGTGGCGGAGGAGGACCCCCGCCGGGCGACGTCGGTGTACGCGGAGGGGGTGCGGATCGGCGGCGTGAGCGACCTGTCCCTGCCGCCGTACCCTCCGGGCCTGCCCGCCCACACCGCCTATTACGTCGCGGTCGACGACGCCGACGGGCGCACGGCGGCGGCCGAGGCCGCGGGGGCGCGGGTGGTCGTCGAACCGTTCGACGCGGGGGACCAGGGGCGCGTGTCCACGCTGGTCGACCCGGCCGGGGCGGTGGTGTCCCTGTGGGAGGGCCGGTCCTTCCGGGGGTGGACGCGGCCCCGGAGGATGCTCCTGGCCTGCGCCGAGCCGGAGCGGGCGGCGGACTTCTACACCCGTGTCCTGGGCGGGGTGCCGCGGGGCGCCTCCATCGTGCGCGGGGACACCGCGCCCGCCTGGGAGCTCGTGCTCGCGAACCGGGACCCCGCGGCCCTGGCCGGACCCGCCCGCGAGCGGGGCGGCGCGGTCGTGCGGGAGGACGGGGTGACCCGCCTGCGCTCCGCCGAGGGGCTGTCCTTCGTGCTCGGCGCCCCGCGGGCCCGATGAACGGCGGGCCGGTGCTGCGGAGGGCCCTGGCAGCCGACGCGGAGGCCATGGCGGATGTGTGGCTGCGCTCCTTCGCGACGGCGCTGCCCGCGGTGCGGCGCGCGCACGGCGACGACGCGGTCCGGTCGTGGTTCGCGCACGTGGTGGTGCCCGGGCACGAGTCCTGGGTCTGCACCGTGGACGGCCGGGTCGTGGGGCTGCTCGTCCTGGACGGCGACGCGCTGGACCAGCTCTACCTGGACCCCGGGTGGCGGGGCCGGGGCCTGGGCGAGCGGCTGGTGCGCCTGGCGAAGCGGCGGCGCCCCCGCGGCCTGGAGCTGTGGACGTTCCAGGTCAACGCGTCCGCGCGGCGCTTCTACGAGCGGCACGGTTTCACGGCCGCGGAGGAGACCGACGGGTCGCGCAACGAGGAGCGCGAACCCGACGTGCGGTACGTCTGGCGGCCCTGACGGGCCCGGGCGGCCGGGGTGGGCCGGCCGCCCGGGGCACCGGTCAGAGGTGTTCGGGCCGGACCCACTCCTTGCCCTGGACGTGGTGGTCCAGGAACGCGAAGACCGTCTGGTACCAGACCTGGGCGTTGCCCGGGGTGAGAATCCAGTGGTTCTCGTCCGGGAAGTACAGGAACTTGGACTCCACCCCGTACAGCTGCAGGTCGCGCCACAGGCGCAGCCCCTCGCCGATGGGGACGCGGTAGTCCTTGTCCCCGTGGATCACCAGCATCGGCGTGGTGATGTTCGGCGCGTGCAGGTGCGGCGAGTTGACCAGGTACCGCTCCGGCTGCTCCAGCGGGGTGCCGAACTCCTGCTCCCACACCGGCGGGTAGTCGGTGGTGCCGTTGAACGCGTCCAGGCCCCACAGGGAGGCGTGGGAGACGATGGCCTTGAAGCGGTCGGTGTGCCCCGCGATCCAGTTGGCCATGTAGCCGCCGAAGGAGCCGCCCATCATGGCGGTGCGCTCGGCGTCGATGTCCTCGCGGGCCTCGGCGGCGTCGGTGATCGCCATGACGTCGGCGAACACGCGCGGCCCCCACTTGCCCCAGGCGCGGCGCAGCATGTCCTGGCCGTAGCCGGTGGACAGGGCCGGGTCCGGGAGCAGGACGGCGTAGCCGCGGGCCGCGAGGATCCACGGGTTCCACCGCCACGACCAGCCGTTGAAGCTCATGTACGGGCCGCCGTGCACCCACAGCACCAGCGGGGCCGGGGCCTCGGCGGACGCCTCCTCGGGCAGGACCAGCCAGGAGCGGATCCGGGTGCCGTCGTCGGCGGTGGTCTCGATCTCGGTGAGGGTGCCCGGCACGGTGAGCTCCGAGCCCGGCGTGTCCAGGTACACGGGCTCGCCGTCGGTGGCGGCGGCGTCCAGGCGCACCGGCGCGGGCGGGGCGTCCCAGGCGTCGCGCAGCGCGTACACGTACCGGCCGTCCGGGGACGGGTTGAGCTCGCTGTAGGCGCCGTGGTCGCCGGTGAGGCGGGTGACCTCGCCGGTGGACAAGTCGGCGCGGAAGACCGGGCGGCGGCCGTTCTCGTCGGCGACGATGAAGACCGCCGAGGAGTCGGCGGACCAGGCCAGGTCGCGGGGCCACAGCTCCAGCCCCGGGTGCAGCGGGGAGGTCTCGCCGCTCTCCCGGTCGAGCACGTACAGCTCGTAGGCGCGGGGCTCGCCGTCGTAGTCGCCCTCGGAGCCGCGGGCGTAGGCGATGCGGCGGCCGTCCGGGGAGACCAGCGGGGAGCCCAGCTCGTACCCGTCCTCGCTGAGGAGGGTGGTGCGCTCACCGGTGGCGGTGTCGATCGCGACGAGGTCGCTGCGGTGGCCGCCCTTGCCGATGGGCACGTCCCAGGTGGTGATGAGGACGGTGCCGTCGGGGGTGAGGGCGCCCTGGGCGTTGAGCAGGGCCTTGCCGGCGTCGGGGGTGAGGTCGCGGGCCTCGCCCAGGCGCGCCTCGGCGTCGGCGGGCGGCGCGGCGACGAGGTAGCGCGGGTGGTCGGGGCCGATGTCGGAGTCCCAGTGGCGGACCGGGAGGGACTCGTGCAGGATCGCGCTGACGCCCGCCTCCGAGCGGGCCTTGCGGGCCTCGGCGTCGTCCTCGCCGTTCTGGCTGGCGGGCAGCGTCGCGGAGGTGAAGGCGACCAGGCCGCTGTCGCGGGCGACGGTGAAGGCGCCGACGCCGCCGGGCCGGGAGGCGACCTGTCGGGCCTCCCCGCCGTCGGCGGGCAGCAGCCAGAGGGAGGACTTGGGCTTGTCCTCGGGCTTGGCGTCGGGGTCGGGGCGGGCGCTGGTGAACAGGACCGAGCCGTCGGGCAGGAAGCCCGCGCTGCTCTCGCCCTTGACGCCGCGGGTCAGGCGGCGCGGTGCGGCCCCGCCCTCGGATCCGGGTCGTACGTCGATCTCCCACAGGGCGCTGTGGAAGGTCTTGGCATCGGGTGCGATGCCGCTGACGGGTGCGACCAGACGGGTTCCGTCGGGGGACAGCCGCAGCCCGTTGACCCGCTTCAGGCGGACGTATTCCGGCAGTTCGTACCAGGAACGGACCAAGGTGATGACTCCTGAGAGGGGTGGGTGGTGATCTTCGTCGAACCCTATCCCCTCAGGGTGTCAGCGGTGTTTACCGAGGGGCCCCGTGTGACGCCCGGGGCCCCTGGGATCAGTCGCGGCAGCGGCAGCCGGCGCACCGGGGCACCGTGCTCAACCGCCGCGGCCCGCCTCCCTCGGTGTACTCGCGGACCAGGTCCGAGACCATGGCGACGAACGCCGGGTGGGTGCCGGGGCTGAGCGCGCGCTCGTACCCGATGCCCAGCTTCTCGGCGGTCTGGCGGGCCTCCACGTCGAGGTCGAACTTGACCTCCATGTGGTCGGAGACGAACCCGTGCGGGATGACGACGACGGCGGGCGCGCCCTCCTGGGCGAGTTCCTCCATGCGGTCGTTGACGTCGGGCTCCAGCCAGGGCTGGCCGGGGGGGCCGCTGCGGCTCTGGTAGACGACCTCGAAGGGGTACTCGCGGTCGAGGCGGTCCACGACCAGGCGGGCCACCTCCGCGAGCTGGGAGCCGTAGGCGCCCTCGGGGCCGAAGCCCAGCTCGGGGCCGCCGCTCTCCTCGGCCATCTTCGTGGGGATGGAGTGCGCGGAGAACAGCAGGCGGACGCCCTCGCGCTGCTGCGCGGGGAGCGCGTCCAGGGCGGCGCGGGTGTGCTCGACCAGGGGCTCGACGAACCCGGGGTGGTCGTAGAAGGGGCGGATCAGGTCGACCTCGGGAGCGTCCTCGCCCAGGGCGGCGCGGACGCGGTCGATGTCCTCCAGGTAGGCGGTGCGGCTCGACCAGTTGCAGTAGGCGGAGGTGGGCAGCGCCAGCACGCGCCGCACCCCGTCCTTCCTCATCTGTTCGAGGGTGTCGGCGAGCATCGGCGCCCAGAACCGGTTGCCCC
The DNA here is from genome assembly GCF_045446735.1 of Nocardiopsis protaetiae. Classification (NCBI taxonomy): domain Bacteria; kingdom Bacillati; phylum Actinomycetota; class Actinomycetes; order Streptosporangiales; family Nocardiopsidaceae; genus Nocardiopsis; species Nocardiopsis protaetiae. The sequence goes on along the minus strand of NZ_JBJJBV010000268.1, from coordinate 4,150 downwards.
AGTAGACGGGCAGGTCGATGCCGTCGGCGGCGAACTTCTCGGTGACGGCGGCGAGGAGGTCGCGGCACTGTTGGTTGATCGGGCTCACCCCTCCGAAGAGGAAGTAGTGCTCACCGACCTCCGCGAGCCGCTCGCGCGGGATGTTGCGTCCGCGCGTGACGTTCTCCAGGAACGGGATGACCTCGTCCTCGCCCTCCGGGCCGCCGAAGGAGATCAGCAGAAACGCGTCGTAAGGCCTCATGCATTTCATGAAACCAGCTCCCCCGGGCCCCTGCGCCGCACCCCCCGGTCAGCGGGTCTGTGGTGTTGGCCTCCTCCCGACCAGGACCTTTCGGCGCTTTTCTCCCCCCGGACTCCGCCTGGTCCTGCTCGGATACTCCCCCTGGCCAGAAAAGTGACCGGCGAGTAATGTCCCCTGGCATGACAGATGTGTTGTGGCACACGTGGGCGGACACCTATCAGGCCCGCCCCAAGCGGACCGCCTCCCCCAACAGCACCGCCGAGGTCGCGGCGGCCGTGACCTCGGCCGCCGCGGACGGCCTGCGGGTCCGCATGGTCGGGTCGGGGCACTCCTTCACCGACGTGGCCGTCACCGACGGGCTCCTGCTCTCCCCCACCTCGCTGACGAGGGTGCGCTCGATCGACCCGGTGGCGGGCACCGCCACGGTCGAGGCCGGGCTGCCCCTGTGCGAGTTCAACGACGCGCTGGCGGCGCGCGGCGTGGGCCTGGCCAACATGGGCGACATCGCGGTGCAGACGGTGGCCGGGGCGGTGCAGACCGGCACGCACGGCACCGGCCGGGACGCCGGCGGGCTGGCGGGCCAGGTGGTCGGCCTGGAAATCGTGCTCGCCGACGGGTCCGTGGTGGAGTGCTCGGCGGAGCGGGAGCCGGAGCTGTTCCACGCCGCCCGGGTGGGCCTGGGCGCGTTCGGCGTGGTGACGGCGCTGACGATGGCGGTGCGCCCGGCGTTCCTGCTGCACGCGCGGGAGGAGCCGATGCCGCTGGAGGAGGTGCTGGAGCGGATGCCGGAGCTGCGGGCCGACAACGACCACTTCGAGTTCTACTGGTTCCCGCACACCGGCAACACCAACACCAAGCGCAACAACATCACCGAGGGTCCGGCGCGGCCGCTGTCGCGGTTCAAGGAGTGGCTGGACGACGACTTCCTGTCCAACACCGTTTTCGAGGGCGTCAACCGGGTGTGCCGCCGCTTCCCCGGCGCGGTCCCGGCGGTGAACCAGGTCAGCTCGCGGGCGCTGTCCGCGCGCGCCTACACCGACGTGTCCCACAAGGTGTTCACGTCGGTGCGGGACGTGCGGTTCGTGGAGATGGAGTACGCGATCCCGGCCGAACACCTGGTGGACGTGCTGCGCGAGGCCCGCCGGATCGTGGACGCGGGCGACCACCGGGTGAGCTTCCCGGTGGAGGTGCGGTTCGCCCCGGCCGACGACGTGTGGCTGTCGACGGCCTACGGGCGCGACACCGCCTACGTGGCGGTGCACATGTACAAGGGGACGCCGTACGAGGCGTACTTCGCCGACCTGGAGGCGGTGTTCACCTCGGTGGGCGGCCGTCCGCACTGGGGCAAGATGCACACCCGCGACCGCTCCTACATGGAGTCGGTGTACCCGCGCCTGGGCGACGCGCTAGCGGTGCGCGACCGGGTGGACCCGGGGCGGCGGTTCGGCAACGACTACCTGGACCGGGTCTTCGGCTGACCGCGGGGAGGGACGGGGCCGTGTGACCGTGTGAAAGGGGCGGGCCCCGCCGTCGGCGGGGCCCGTCGTGGTGTGCGGGGTGCGGTGTGTGGCCGTGCGGGTGTGCTGTGCGGGGTGTGGTGCACGGCGTGTGGTGCGCGGGGCGCGGGGTCGGCCCACGGGGACGGGGTGGGCCGGCGGGGTCAGCCGGTGAGGTCAGCCGGTGAGGTCAGCCGACGGGGACCTCGGGGACCGCGTTCTCGGTCCCGCCCGAGGCTCCGCCCCCGGTGCCGCCCGTGCTCCCCGAGCCCTCGGTGCCGCCAGAACCCGAGCCTCCGGTCCCGGTGCCGGGGTCGGTCTGGCCCTCGCCCGGGTCGGTGGTGCCGCCGTCCCCGGGGGTGGTCGGGTCGGTCTGCCCGCCGTCGTTCCCCGTGGGCGGCTCGGTACCCGGGGTGGAGGGGTCGGACGGGGTGGGCTCGTCCGCGGGATCCTGCGTCCCCTCTCCGGTGCCGTCCTCCTGCTGTCGGCCCTGTCCGCCCTGGTCGGCGGGGGTGTCGTCGGTTCCGTCCCCCTCCTGGGCCGGGGGCCCGGAGGTGCCGCCGCCGAACAGGGTGGGCGAGGTGGGCTCGTCCTGCCCCTGCGTCCACGCGGTCAGCGAGCGGCCGGTGAACAGCTCGAACAGCAGGATGACGAGCATCGCCAGGCCGAACACGACGGCGGCGGGCACCGCGTAGGCGCGCCATCCGCGCCGGGCCGGATCCTGTCCGGGGGCGCCGTCGGGGTCGGAGGGACCGTCGGGGTCCGCCGGACCCGCGGGACCATCGAAGTCGTCGAAGTCCTCGGGGACGGCGGACATGCGCACCGTGGCGTCCGCCCCCGGGGCCTGCCCGGCCGACGGGCCCTGCTCGGTCAGGGCGTCCGCTCCCAGGACCGGCATGGCCATGGTGCGGGTGGCGTCGGGCTCCTCCGGCAGGCCCGGGATCGGCCCGGTCGGCGGCAGCCCGGGCACCGGACCGGTGCCCGGCGGGTCCATGGGGTGGGTGCCGGTGCGGTGAGAACCTGTTCCCGCGGGCTCGGTGTGCCCGACGGCCTTCTCGGCGAGCTGCCGCGCCTGGTCGCCTCCGCGGGAGAACCAGTGCTGGAGGAAGGGGCTGACCACGGTGCTCAGGGTGGCCATGACGGCCGCCCCGATGACCGTTCCGTAGACGTTGAGGTAGGAGGCCGCGGTGGCGGCGGCGAGGGTGGCCGCCCCCGCTCCGGCGACCTGGGACAGGCTCAGGTCGATGCGCTTCTTCCCGGTGTCCTCACCCTCTTCCGCCTCCGGTCCCCCGTGGTGTTCGGTCCGCCCCATGCGGCCGCCCCCTTCGTGTTCCGTCCTGTTTCCGTCACCTCCGGAGGGCGCGCGAGAGGGCGCGCCGCGCTCCGGGCTGGGCGTGTGTCGGGCATGTGGCCCCAGACACCCCAAAGTTCACATACGACTCATGTACGGATAACTAAGGCTAAGGGCGACAGGGTTCCGATAACGCCATCAATGAAGATGCATCACTCTCTGGCAGACGTCGGCGTGTCGAGTTGCGTCCGAGAGAATCCACCTACCCGATGAAGCGACCGAGATCGGAGTTTTTCCCGGGCCTGGGGCGATTCGGGGGGCGCGGGATACCATCACGGCGGAGCCTTCGCACGGGAACCGCGACATTCCCCCGTGACAGCTCCCGGTCGTGGAAGGGTCAGCGTGCCAAGATTGGCAAAGGAAGCGACCGTGAGGACCCCGGGGACGGCCCGGGGCGCTCCCACCGCGGCCACGTGCGCCGCGGACCGGGAGGCGGGCACACATGTTCGGGCGCGCCGGGCGCGGTAGTGGCCGAACCGTTGTCGGCCGACCAGACTTGGAGAACGCGGGGGTTGGTCGCAGGACCTGTCCTCGACGGGACGCGAAAGGGAGGGCGATGCACGAGCTTCGCCTCGTGGCCGTGAGTGAGGACGGCACCTATCTGGTGCTGGCCAGCACCGGCCGTGGAACCCGTTTCATGCTCCCGGTCGACGACCGCCTCCGCGCCGCAGTACGCGGCCAGTTCTCCCGGCTCGGCCAGTACGAGATCGAAGTGGAGAATCCGTTGCGCCCCAAGGAAATCCAGGCCCGCATTCGGTCCGGTGAGACAGCGGAGGCCATCTCCGAGATCTCCGGCATCCCCATCGAACGGGTCCGCTGGTTCGAGGGGCCGGTCCTCCAGGAACGGGAGTACATCGCACAGCAGGCCCAGCGCGCCGCGGTGCGCATCGCCGGCGAGGCCGCCCCCGGAGGGAACCTGGAGGAGCTGGTCACCCGCCGGATCGGGGCCCACCAGCTGGAGACCGGCGACGCGGTGTGGGACTCCTGGAAGCGCGAGGACCGCACCTGGCAGCTCAAGCTCGTCTTCCTGGACGGCGGCGAGGAACGCGTCGCCCACTGGCT
>NZ_JBJJBV010000267.1:0-9160 GCF_045446735.1 Nocardiopsis protaetiae | reverse complement strand
GCGGGTCGTGGGACCCGCCGCACCCGTCGCACCGGCCGGGTCGCGCCACACGCCACGCCCGCCGCACCGACCGGGCCTCACCGCCCGCCGCACCGACTCGGGCCACGCCATCCGCCGTGCCCGCCGCGCATGCGGCACCGTAGTGACCGCCGGCGCACCGCTCATCGCACGTGCCGCACCGCTCGGCGCGACCGTCGCACGTGCCGCATCGGCGGGCCCGACCGGCCCGAAGGCCCGGCCGCGCCCGCGGCCTCCACCGCGCCAGCCCGATCGGCCCGAAGGACCGGCCGCCCCCGTGACCTCCACCGCGTCGGCTCGGTCGCATCGGCGGGCCCGGCCGGGCCCGTGATCTTCAGTGGGCCGGGCGCGGTCTGCGTCCGGCACCGGGACGGGTCAGGCGGCGGTGGCGCGCCGCTCCTTCCGGTCGCGCCGCCGGGCCCGCGCCTCGTGCCGCTGCTCCTTGCGGATCCGGTGCAGCGAGATGCCGTGCGGCTCCTCCGGTTCCACCGACGGGGAGTCGAGCACGACGTCCCCGAAGATGTCGGTGACCAAGGCCAGGACCAGCGCCGCGGCCAGCAGCAGGCCGGCGATCACCAGCAGCCACACGGCCATCCCCTGCACCACGGCGACCGCGCCCGCGACGAACCCGGCCAGGGTGAGCGCCACCACCGCCCAGGACGTGGCCCGGCCCCGGTGCCGCCCGGTCGGCGCCAGGCTGCCGCCCTGTCGCTGGAACCCCCGGATACGGCCGAAACGCTGCTCGTCGTCGGGCTTGTGGTGCTCCCAGTCCGCGCACGACTCGTTCGACGTCGGATGTCGCCGTCCTTCGATCAGGTCGTCGAGTATCTCCACGGGAGTGCGGGGCGACGGAGCCCCGCCCCCGGCCTCCGTGGCCTGTGCCCTCCCGGGTCCTTCACCGGTACGCATGGCGATCCCCCCTGAACGCTCATGACGTCGGCCCGGCCGCTCCGGCGCGGGCCGGGCGTCTACCGATGTGTCTACCCGGATCCGGTCGATGAACGCGGACCCCGCCGACCCGCCCCGGCGTTCCCGCCGCCGACCCCGCCTCCGCCGCCGACCTCACCCCAGGGGCCCCGCCCGGCGTTCCCACGGTCCCCGGCGGCCCCGCGCACCCCGCCCGACCACAACGGTTGGAAAACGGTGAGAATCCCCGGCGCCGCCCGCCGGCGGCCGCCGACCCGCCCCGATGCGCCCGCACGTGCGCAGGGGAACATTCTCCGTGGTTTCGATCGTTCACCTGGGGGAAGAGGCCACCCGTCCACCGCCACCGTCGAGGGACCGGGTACAGGGCGCACGTCCTCTAGGATGTAGGCCCGAGGGCCCAGGGACCCCCCGCCGCCCTCCGCGGCCACGGGACAGCGGTCAGCGGGCCTAGATCTGATCTCCACGCGTGCCGTGGAGCCAACCGCGATCTGCGAGGAGCGCATAGGAAGTGCCAGGGATACTCAGCAAGCTCCTGCGCGCGGGTGAGGGAAAGATCCTGCGCCGGCTCAACAAGCTGAAGGACCAGATCAACTCGATCGAGGACGAGTACGTCGACCTCACCGACGAGGAGCTCCGGGCCCTCACCCAGGAGTACAAGGACCGCCTTGAGGAGGGCGAGACCCTCGACGACCTCCTTCCGGAGGCGTTCGCCACCGTCCGCGAGGCGGCCAAGCGCACCCTGGGCCAGCGCCACTTCGACGTCCAGCTCATGGGCGGTGCCGCGCTCCACTTCGGCTACATCCCCGAGATGAAGACCGGTGAGGGCAAGACCCTGACCGGTACCCTCGCGATCTACCTCAACGCGCTGGCGGGTGAGGGCGTCCACGTCATCACCACCAACGACTACCTGGCCAAGCGCGACGCCCAGAACATGGGCCGCATCTACCACTTCCTCGGCCTCGAAGTCGGCGTGGTCAGCCCCAACATGACCCCGGCCGACCGCCGCAAGGCCTACGAGGCCGACATCACCTACGGCACGAACAACGAGTTCGGCTTCGACTACCTGCGCGACAACATGGCGCTGTCCCTCAAGGACACCGTCCAGCGCGGCCACTTCTTCGCCCTCGTCGACGAGGTCGACTCCATCCTCATCGACGAGGCGCGCACCCCGCTCATCATCAGCGGCCCCTCCGAGCAGAACTCCCGCTGGTACGGCGAGTTCGCCAAGATCGCGCCCCGCCTCAAGCGGGACACCGACTACGAGGTCGACGAGAAGAAGCGCACGGTCGGCATCACCGAGTCCGGTGTGGCCAAGGTCGAGGACTGGCTGGGCATCGACAACCTCTACGAGGCCGTCAACACCCCGCTGATCAGCTTCCTCAACAACTCCCTCAAGGCCAAGGAGCTGTACCGCCGCGACAAGGAGTACATCGTCAAGGACGGTGAGGTCCTCATCGTCGACGAGTTCACCGGTCGCGTCCTGGCGGGCCGCCGCTACAACGAGGGCATGCACCAGGCCATCGAGGCCAAGGAGCGCGTCAAGATCAAGGACGAGAACCAGACTCTCGCCAAGATCACGCTCCAGAACTACTTCCGCCTCTACGACAAGCTCGCGGGCATGACGGGTACCGCCGAGACCGAGGCGGCGGAGTTCCACCAGACCTACGGCGTCGGCGTGGTGCCCATCCCCACCAACAAGCCGATGATCCGCGAGGACGTCAAGGACCTCGTCTACAAGAGCGAGGACGCCAAGTTCGAGGCGGTCGCCGAGGACATCGCGGAGCGCCACGAGGAGGGCCAGCCGGTCCTCGTCGGCACCACCAGCGTCGAGAAGTCCGAGCTGCTGTCCAAGCGCCTCAAGCGCATGGGCGTCCCGCACGAGGTCCTCAACGCCAAGAACCACGCCCGTGAGGCCGCGATCATCGCCCGCGCGGGCAAGCTCGGCGCGGTCACCGTCGCCACCAACATGGCCGGCCGCGGTACCGACATCATGCTGGGCGGCAACCCCGACTTCCTCGCCGACGAGGAGCTCCAGGCGCGCGGCCTGAGCCCGCTGGAGACCCCCGAGGAGTACGAGGCGGCCTGGTCGGAGGCGCTGGACAAGGCCAAGGCCGAGTACGAGGACGAGCACGAGAAGGTCGTCGAGCTCGGCGGCCTGTACGTGCTCGGCACCGAGCGGCACGAGTCCCGGCGCATCGACAACCAGCTGCGCGGCCGCTCCGGCCGCCAGGGCGACCCGGGCATGTCCCGCTTCTACCTGTCCCTCCAGGACGACCTGCTGCGCCTGTTCAACAGCAGCCGTCTGGAGGTGTTCATGAACCAGCTGAACATCCCCGACGACCAGCCCATCGAGTCGGGCATGGTCAGCAAGGCGATCGCCTCCGCCCAGGGCCAGGTCGAGACCCAGAACTTCGAGATCCGCAAGAACGTCCTCAAGTACGACGAGGTCCTCAACCGCCAGCGCAAGGTCATCTACGCCGAGCGCCGCAAGGTCCTGGAGGGCCAGGACCTGCGCGACCAGGTCATGGTCATGCTGGAGGAGGTGCTGCGCGGCTACGTCGCGGAGGAGACCTCCGAGGGCGACCCGGCCGACTGGGACCTCGACAAGCTGTGGCGGGCGTTCAAGCAGGTCTACCCGATCAGCTTCACTGTCGACGAGTTCATCGAGGAGAACGGCGAGCTGCACACCCTCACCGGTCAGCTCATCGCCGACCGCGTGGTGGAGGACGCCAACGCCGCCTACGACGCCCGCGAGTCCGAGCTGGGCGAGGAGGCGATGCGCGAGGTCGAGCGCCGCATCATCCTCCAGGTCATGGACCGCAAGTGGCGCGAGCACCTCTACGAGATGGACTACCTCCAGGAGGGCATCGGCCTGCGCGCGATGGCTCAGCGCAACCCGCTGATCGAGTTCCAGCGCGAGGGCTACGACATGTTCCAGCAGATGCTGGAGGCCATCAAGGAGGAGTCGGTCGGCTACCTCTTCAACATCGAGGTGCAGGTCCGCAAGAAGGAGGAGCCCAAGCTCACCGCCGCCGCGGCCGCCACCACGGCCGCGACCGTGGGCGGGTCCTCCGGTGCGACGGCCGTGGCCACCGCGGTGGACGAGGACGCCGAGGCCGCCGCCGCCGAGGCTCCCACCGAGGAGGCCGAGCCCGCCGAGGACGTGGTGGTGCCGGGCTTCGGCGGGAGCCGGCCCGGCCGCCTGCAGTACTCCGCGCCGAGCGAGGACGGCTCCGTCGAGCGCCACAGCGAGGCCGACGACGAGTACGCGGGGGTCTCCCGCAACGCGCCGTGCCCGTGCGGTTCCGGCAAGAAGTTCAAGAAGTGCCACGGTGACCCGGCCAACCGGTAGCCGCCACTGAGACACGCCTGTGGGCGCACCCCCTGAGGGGGTGCGCCCACACGTGTTCCCGCCGCCGTTCCCCGCTCGGGCCCTGCGGAACGTTGTGGACCGGTGGCCGCCGACGACGGGGCCGGCCGTGATCACCGCCGCCGGTGAACCGTTCCCGGGCGGGGGAGGGGCCGGTCCGCGGCCGCCCGACACGGCCGCCCGACACGGCGGTACGGCCGAGGCCGATCCGCCGCCCCGTGGGCTCCCCGAGACCGCCCCGGAGGACGGCCGTCGCGGGAAAGGGGCGGGCCCGCACCCGGCGAGGGTGCGGGCCCGCGTGGGGCGGACGGGGAGGTCAGTCCTTGCCTCCCTCGGAGCCCTTCTCCCCGGTCTCCGTGCCGCCGGCGTCGTCGCCGGCCGGCGCGGCCGCGACCTCGGCGCCCTCCGCCGGTTCGCGGCCCGGGGTGGGCAGGTTCATCTTCCTGATGAGGAACGTGAAGATCAGGTAGTAGAGGAAGAAGTACCCGACGCCCATCAGGAGGATGATCGGCAACTGCTCGGTGTTGTCCTTCGACGCGTTGAGCAACAGGTCGATCAGACCCGCCGAGAACCCGAAGCCCAGCTGGGCGCCCACGGCGTTGAGCACCGCCATCGAGATGCCGGTCAGCACGATGTGCACGCCGAACAGGACCGGGGCGATGAAGATGAACGCGAACTCGATCGGTTCGGTGATGCCGGTGACGAAGGCCGTCAGCGCCGCGGCGACCATCAGGCCGCCGATGTTCGCGCGCTGGGAGGGGTGGGCGCAGCGCCAGATCGCCAGCGCCGCACCGGGCAGGCCGAACATCAGCACCGGGAAGAAGCCCGACAGGAAGCCGCCCGCGGTCGGGTCCCCGGCCAGGTAGCGGTTGATCTCGCCCAAGGCCACGTCGCCCGTCTCGGGGTCGGTGTAGGAACCGAACACGAACCACACGACCGAGTTGACGATGTGGTGCAGGCCCAGCGGCAGCAGCAGGCGGTTGATCACACCGTAGATGCCGGCGCCGACCGCGCCCAGCCCGATGATCCACTCGCCCAGGGCGTTGATCAGGGAGCCGACCAGCGGCCAGACGAGGCCGAACGCCACGGCCACCAGGAGGCCCACGCCCGCCATGAGGATGGGGACGAACCGGCGCCCGCCGAAGAAGCCCAGCCAGGTCGGGAGTTTGATCCGGTAGTACCGCTGCCACAGCCACGCCGCGAGGAGGCCGATGACGATGCCGCCGAGCACGTCGCTCGGGTTCTTCGCGCCCCAGTTGACGATGAGGTCGCCGCCCGATTCGAGGGTGACCCGGTCGCCGACCTCGCTCCCGCCCTGGAAGAAGAGCAGTTTCGACACCCGGTCGAACACGAGGTAGCCCACCACGGCGGCCAGTGCGGTCGACCCGTCGGCGCGCTTGGCGAAGCCGATGGCGACACCGACCGCGAACAGCAGCGGCATCGCCTGGAACAGGGAGTCACCGGCGGCGCCGACCACGTCCGCGACCTGCTGCATCCAGGCCAGGCCGTTGATCGAGGCCAGGCCGTCGGCGCCGAGCAGGTCGTTCTGGCCCAGGCGCAGCAGGATGGCCGCCGCGGGCAGGACCGCGATGGGCATCATCAGGCTTCGGCCGAAGCGCTGGAGGAGCGCCAGCGCGGAGGAGGAGCGTTTGGGGGAGTCGGCCTTGGCTGCCGTGGCCGGTGTGTTGTCCGAACTCAAGGGGGGTCCTTCCCTCGGACCTGCGCCTCGTGGGCGCGGGGGTGTGTCAGTCGCCGTGTCGGCGCGGGTCCAGCCGCGAGTGCAGCTGGTACCGGTCGGCGCGGTAGGTGGACAGTGCCAGTTCCACGCACTGTCCCTTGGTGAAGCTGCGGCGCTGCATCACCAGCACCGGGCTTCCAGCGGGCAGGCCCAGGAGGCGGGAGTCGGCCGAGTCGCAGATCCCGGCCTCGATGGTCTGTTCCCCGGAATCCAACAGGATGTCGTACTCGTTTTCCAGGACCTCGTACAGCGAGCGTTCGGCGAGGTCGAAGTCTTCGAGTCCGGGGACCATGGCCGCGGGGATGTTGGAACGCTCCACGGCCATGGGTTCGTCGTCGGCGGTGCGCATCCGCTCGATGTGGTGCACCAGGGTGCCCGGCTCGATGTCGAGCATGCGCGCGGTGTGCCCGCTGGCCGGGATGACCTGGCGGATGAGCTCGCGCGCCCCGGGCTCGTACCCGCGGGCGCGCATGTCCTCGCTGAAGGAGGCCAGGACCAGGGACATCTCGATCTTGGGGCGGGCGATGAAGGTCCCCTTGCCGGGGACCCGGTAGAGCCGTCCCTCGGAGACCATCAGGTCGATGGTCTGGCGGACGGTCATGCGGGAAAGACCGTAGGAGGCGCTCAGCTCCCGCTCGGAGGGGATCATGTCGTCCACACCCAGTCCGGCCTCGGTGATCCAGTCCAGGAGCAGGTCGCGGAGTTGGACGTACTTCGGCAGCGGGTTGCTGGGATCGATCGGCATGGGTGCGGGTGGCCTTCTCGGTCGGCGGACGGGACGGGGTGGTGCGTGCGCTCCCGGTTCGGTCGTGGTCCGGTCTCTGGGAACCCGGTGGCCCCGTGAGCGCGGGATACATCCTCCTGTACCCCGAGTATCGGGACAATCCCGGAGCCACTGGTATAGTCCGGACTAGACCATAGCTCTGTCCGCGTGTCAATCCACCCAACGGCAGGCGGTCCGCACACTTCACGGGAGTGCCGGGAACCCGGCACGAGCAGGGGAAGGCCCTCATGACCACCACGACGAGCGTGATGCGCTCCGAGATCGCCGAGCAGCCCGAGGCGCTGCGCCGCACCTTCGCGGAGCTGCTCCCGCTCCGCTCGGAGATCGCGGCCCTGGGACGCTCCACCAAGCACGTGCTCTTCATCGCCCGCGGCTCCTCCGACAACGCCGCGGTCTACGGGAGCTACCTGCTCCAGGCGCACGCCGGACGGCTGGCCACCCTGGGCTCCCCCTCCATCGCCACCTCCTACGGCTCCAAGATCGACCTGTCCGACGTCCTGGCCGTGGCCATCTCCCAGTCCGGCAAGACCGAGGAGATCGTCGAGACCATGCGCTGGGCCGCCGACTGCGGCGCCCGCACCGTCGGCGTCACCAACGGCGCCGACTCCCCGCTGGCCGCCGAGGCCGACGTCGCCCTGGTCACGCAGGCCGGCAGCGAGGTCGCGGTGCCCGCCACCAAGACCTACAACACCCAGCTCGCCGCCCTGGCGGTGCTGGCCCTGGGCCTGGGCGCCGACCTGGACGCGGCGGACCTGGACCGGGTGCCCGCCGCCATCGAGGAGACCCTGGCCGCGCCCACCGACGCCCTGGAGGAGATCGTTGAGCGCATGGTCGCCGTGCAGGGGGCGGTGATCTCCGGACGCGGCATGGCCTTCTCCACCGCCCTGGAGGCCGCCCTCAAGCTGAAGGAGGCCTGCTACCTGCACGCCATGGGCCTGTCCTACGCCGACCTGCTGCACGGCCCGATCGCCGTCGTCGACCCGCGCACCCCGGCGCTGCTGGTCGCCGCCCCCGAGGGTCCCACCCTCGCGGGCACGGTCGCCCTGGCCGAGCGGGCCCGGTCGGCCGGCGCCCCGGTGTTCGGGTTCGGCGGCGGGTCCGCCCTGGCCGCGGCCAGCGACCTGTCCGTCCCCGTCCCGGACGTGCCCGAGTGGGTCGCCCCGATGAACCTCATCGTCCCGGCCCAGCTCCTCACCGAGCGGCTGGCCCGGCGCCTGGGCTACAACCCGGACGTCCCCCGGGGCCTGAACAAGGTCACCCAGACGGGCTGAGAGGCACCCGGGGCCTGAACAAGGCCACGCGAAAAGGCTGGGACGCTCCCGGGACCCGGTGCCTGGCGCACCGGGTTCCGGAGCTCTAAGCTCCCCCCACGGGGACGGTCGCGGTCCCCACGGCACAGCACGGAGGACGACAGATGGCGGACAAGGCAGCGGCGATCGTCGCGGGTCTGGGCGGCGCGGGCAACATCGAGGACATCGAGGCGTGCATCACCCGCCTGCGCACCGAGGTGTCCGACGCGTCGCTGGTGGACGAGCAGGCTCTGAAGAACACCGGGGCGCACGGCGTCCTGATCTCCGGCAACGTCGTCCAGGTGGTCGTCGGCCCCGAGGCCGACTCCCTCACCGACGACATCCGGGACATCATCGACGGATAGTCGCGGGCGACCGCGGCGGTGGACGCACGCCGGGTCACGGATGTGATGCGGGCCGGGTCACGGATGGGACGCAGGCCCGTTTCCCGCCGGTCCGGATGAAGTCCCCTCAACAGGGAAGAGAGCTCCCATGCCAGACGTCAACGGATCCCTGAGCGTGCTGTCCCCCGTCCGCGGAACCGCCCTCTCCCTGGAGACGGTGCCCGACCCGGTCTTCTCCCAGGGAATGGTGGGACCCGGGGTCGCCGTCCACCCCGAACCCGGCCAGGAGGGCGGGCAGGAGGGCACCCAGGATGCCATCGCCCCCATCGACGGCACCCTCGTCAAACTGCACCCGCACGCCTTCGTGGTCATGGCGCCCGACCAGCGCCGGGGCGTGCTCGTCCACCTGGGCATCGACACGGTCAAACTCAAGGGCGAGGGGTTCACGCTCCTGGTCGAGGAGGGCACCGAGGTGACGGCGGGCACGCCCATCGTCCGCTGGTCCCCGGGCTCGGTGGCCGCGCGGGGGATGCCCGCCGTGGTCCCGGTCGTCGCCCTGGACGCCGTTCCCGGCGCACTGGAGGCCGTCGCCGACGGCGGCGTGGACGCCGGCGAGCCGCTGTTCACCTGGTCCTGACCGAAGGCCATGACCGAAGGTCCTGCCTGAAGGTCCTGCCCGCAGGCCCTGAC